>NZ_JBSQAX010000004.1:0-73443 GCF_053851575.1 Mycoplasma sp. 2261
AATTCTATTTCATGCATAATAAGACCACCTATAACATTTTACTATATATGTTAGGCGGCTCGTTTTTGTTGCGATTTAACGAAATTTAGCCATTATGAGTAATTATTAAATACTTTAAAAGCAACCTTTTTTAAAATTAACAAGGCTGCTTTTTTATTATTTAATTTACTTTTTTTGTGATTCAATAATTTTATTTTAATTGTTGCAATAATTCATCTGTTAGTGCCAATTGTGTATAAAGTTCTTTGATTTTTACCTTTCAATATTCTTTTGTCTGTGAATCCGTTATTTTTTCTAGGAGCTCAGTTAGTTTTTTATATAATTCTTCCTGCTTTGCAAGGTTCTTAGTTCATGTTTCTTCTGCTTTGGCTCTTGCTTTTTGTGAAAATTCTTCAATTAACTTATCACCTTTTTCTTTGGAAAATTCCGTTATAAGTTCTTTTATTTTTTTAAGAAGTTCTTCATCAACATCTTTATGCATATTTTTTTCTTCTTCAAGTTTCGAAAATCTGCTATTAATTTTTTCATCAATTTCATGACCCAAAATATCAAGGAAGGAAATTTCTAAGTTATTTTGAATTACTTTTTCTCTAGTTAGTAGATATATTCTTTCAGGTCTAGTTATTCAATAATAATATAAAGATCTAATCTTTTCAAGTTTTTCTTGTCTCATTTCATAATAATAGGTACGTAACTCTTCAAATTTTTTTATAATGGCATTTTTATCATTTGATATATTATCATCTTCTTTCTTTCCTTCACCGAGCTTTTGGGGATTCACTATTGGAGTAGTAGTATTATTTCCTTGATCTGGTGTCTCATGTTTATCGGGTTGTTTTTCTTTTGGCTTATTTTCAGGGTTGCCTTGATCGCCAGGCTTGTCGGGGCCTGGTTCTTCAATATGTTCTGGTTTTTTGGGACCAGGGTTAGATGGGTTTGAACATGATAGAGCTATAACTGGTGTTGCCAAAACAGGCAAAAATCCTAAAAAAAGTAAATTGCTTTTTTTCATTTTTTTCCTTTCAATTTAGTATTTTTTTAATTATATAACCAAAAAAAAAAAAAAAAATAGCGCTTTTTTCATTAATTATGTGGATTCTCAATTATTTTGCTACATTGCAATTCTCAATTATTTTGCAACATCCTATAGTTTAAAATAATTATAGGAGGTAATGTGAAATATAAAAAAATAGAAATCCAGAATTTAACAGATTTTGAGAAAAAAAGAAAAGGTATTTATATCGATATGACTAATGAAAAAATAAAAATAAACCAAATCGCTATAGAACACGAAGTTAGCCGTTTTACAGTTTCTAAAATTAAAAAATCTATAAATTTTAGTGGAACATTTAATGTCTCACACAAAAATAAAGGAAATAAAAATAGACAAAAGTTTAGTGATGATCTTGTGGATTCTAAAATTAAAAAAATCAGAGATTTTAGTTCTTTTATTTTTGATCAACCTACTGATAGAACTAGAAATGTTACTATGGCAATTTATTATAGAACAAAGGGTTCAATAATGTCTTTAAAAACCCTTTACAGACGCACTTTTTAAAAAAAGGAACTATGCAATAGAGCACTCACATAAAGCAACTAGAAAAGAAGCTAAAAGAAACGTTAAAAAATATTTTAAATAACACGCCCCCCAGAAACAATATTTTATTATGCAATAAATAGTAGTGTTGAAAAGCCTTTTAAAACTGCTCAATTAAATTATCCCATATGCTTCTTAAAATAAAGAATATAAAACATTGAACAGAAATTAGTAAAATTGAAGACCAATTAATATATTACTTTAATTCTATATCTCCGAAATTAAAAAGAAATAGCGATAAAAATTATTTTAGAAAAATAACTGAAGGCGATCCTGGTTGGTATGTTGATTATCATTTTAAAAACAAAACTCATTCAGGCACAGACGAATATTATGCCCCAGTTGATACTAACGGCAATAGAGTTAATTTTTCAAAGAAAATAAAAGTTTTATTTTGTATGAACTCAAGTTGTGAATATTTTTTAAAAACTCCAGAAAACCGTTACAAAGCAAGCAATGATTTATCTAATTTTAACTCACAAAGGATTTTAATTAGGTAAAAATCTTGACATTTGAGACGATTTGGCTTATAAATTGAGTTTGATAGTCGTAACGCATAAGTCAGTAGTTTTGACATTTACGGACAAGTTTAATTACTTGATTAGAAATTTAGAAAAATTTAAATTAAATACATCAGGTTCAAAAGAAGAAACGAGTCACTTAAAAACAATGTTTAAAAACACAATTAAACAAGTGGATAATGACCTATTTGAATACTTTAAGTAGATTTTTAATTTTATTTTATTGTCCGCAAAAGTGGGTTTGAAAAAAATGGTTCGCCAACCAATCCAAATATAAATAAAGCTTAAAAAATAAATTTGATATCATAAGTTTAATAAACATTTTTAAACTATAAAAATGTTGCAATTTGATTAAGAATTAACAGCAATTTATAGAACTTAAAATTATGATACTTTATGGTTTTAAATTATTCGTAATTTATTAATTCTCTAATGAAAAAATTACACCAGTTAAACCAATGTAATTTTTTGACCATACTATCAAACATTATTGTTTTGTCTTCTTAATTCATCATCTACTATTTTTTCGATAACTTTTAATTCTTGCTTCATTTTTGTTTCATTAAATATATTAGACCCATAAGATTTTCCTGCATCGGCTTCTAGTTTTTTTCTTAAAGATTCATCTTTTATTAATCTAATTTTTTCTTGTAACGGTTTTAATTTTTCTTTCGCTAATTTGGTGCGATTTTTGGCTGATAAATATATCGCAAAAACAAAAATACCAAAGAAAGCTATAAGCAATAGAAATAATATTGATAAAAAAGGTGTGGTGAATACAAATATTTTTGAGAGAATATATTTGTTTTTTATCTTCATCGAATCAATTTTCTTTAATTCTAATGTTAATAAAATAGCCAAGATAAATGATCCAATATTAAACAAAATTGCAAATAGTAATATTGTTATTCCTGCTCCGTCTGGATATACTTTTGGTATCAATATTGATAAAAAAGAAAAATCTACATCTTTTACCACATAATAATATCCAGTCGAAACCAAGTACAATATATATGCTAATATGGCAAAAGGTAATGATAAACCAAAATAAAGTTTTATTTTATTATTCATATTTCTCCTATTAATTATGTTTATTTTTCAATGTATTTTTCTATATTTTGTAATGTTCTTTTATAAATATCATCATTCATATTAATCCTTTGTTATTTCTTTAAATTTTTTAACTAATTCGTCATTTCTTTTCTTGATATCATTTATTGTTCAATAATCATTTTCAAGTTGTGAGATTTGTATTGCAGATCTAAATTTTGTCGCCTTTTTATATATCTCTTTTTTAGACTTAAATCAATCATCAGAAGCTCTAATATTACGCCTTTTGTCTAAAGGAATTATGTTTCCAATTTGTTCATATAATTCTTTATTTTCTTTATCGAATTGTGCATGAGATTTAGGTAAAATATGTTCTATTTCTCATTTGGCTGGCAATATATCCATCTCTTCTTGATCGTTTTGTGAATATTCAAACATTTTTATAATCATGCTTATGATTTTTACATTTGGACTTTTGATTTTTTCCATCACATCATCTGAATCTTTTTTTTCTAATTTAGAAAAATCAAACTCATGGCCTTTTATTATGCTTTTATTTAGTAACAAAATGCCGTGTTTAATATCGTTTATTGAAGGAATTAATAAATATCTTGTGACAATTCTATTTCTTAATTTTATTAATAACTCAAGATATTCACTTGTATCATCATTATCAATTTTGTCTTTATTTTTTAAATAATATATTAAAGCTGGGTATTTACCAAAATCATTAGAGAAAGAAAAAATAATATCTAGTTGTTGTTTAATCTTCGAGTTTAAGTCTTTTTCTTCATTTAAGTTATTCACCATTTTTAGAAATGAAATAATATTTTTAATAGTTTCTATCATTTTGTTAAAAATATCATCAATGTTATTTTGTTCTAGATATTTTAATATGTATTTTCTTATTCCTGGGGTGGTACTGTCGATATCTCCTTCTTCTGCCCTTAAATAGAACATATAGTATGAAAAAATATCATTTAATGTCTTATTCATTGAAACACAATCAGATTCTAATTCTTTTCATTGTTCTATGAATTTATCTTTTTCATTTTTATCTTTTAATAGGTTATATATCTTAGCTTTAAAAATATCGGCATCAGAAAGAGGAACCCCTCTATTATTAAGAGTTTCAAAAACCGTCATAGCAGATTGTTGAGATTGCGAAGATACAGTTAAGATAAGGGTTTTTTCTAATATGGTATTAAAAAAGTTAAATATCCCCTCAATTTCATTTTTTGCTTTTTCTTCAATCAACTCTATTAATTTTGCATAGTTTTTCGAATAATTACTTTTACTTTTTTTGTTATATTCACCACTTTTGATGATATTCTTAAAATCTTCTAAATTACTTTGCATTACTGAAACATTTTGAATGGACATTGAATTTCTATCAATTATTTTTTTATAATCATTTGAAATATGTCAAATACATTCTTCAATTTCTTTTGCTAAATTTTTAGTATTTTCACTATTAGTGTTCTCACATTTTTTAAGAATTGCTCTTAAAAGTAGAAAAATGGTCGTTATACGTTGTTGTCCGTCGATAATTTCTCATTTTCCATCTTCGTTTTCAAAGAAAACAATTGAACCTAAAAAATACTGTTCTTTTGAATTTGGCTCTTTAAGTATAATTTTGTAAAATTCTCATAAATCACTGAATAATTTTTCGGTTTGTTCTTCTCCTCATGAATATGGTCTTTGATATTCAGGTATTAAAAAATTATGTTCTTTAGAAGCATTTTGAAATAAATTTCTAATTGTTATACTATCTATATTTATTTTGTTTTGTGTCATATATTTGCCTTCTCCATGAAAATACGCAAAAATACACCTAATAGTTAGGTGTTAATTTATTGTTAAATTATTTATTAAGAGTCTGCTCTCTCTCTCTCTCTCTCTCTCAATCTTATTAAAAGAGGCTTAGGGAAAGAAAATGCATTTAAAGTTCTCTTTGCATTATTCATGGTAATATAATTATAATAAATTTCTTTAGATATTGACATATCGAAAACGCGTTTTGATCATGTAAATTCTCAATTATTTTGCAACATTCTATAGTTTAAAATCACTATAGGAGGTAACGGGAAATATAAAAAAATAGAAATCCGGAATTTAACAGATTTTGAGAAAAAAAGAAAAGGTATTTATATCGATATAACTAATGAAAAAAATAAAAATAAACTAAATTGCCATAAAACACGAAGTTAGCCGTTTTACAGTTTCTAAAATTAAAAATCTATAAATTTTGACGGGACATTTAATGTCTAAAACAAAAATAAAGGAAATAAAAATAGACAAAAGTTTAGCGATGATCTTGTAGATTATGAAATTGAAAAAATTAGAGATTTTAGTTCTTTTATTTTTGATCAACCTAGAGATAGAACTAGAAATGTTACTATGGCAATTTATTATAGAACAAAAGGTTCAATAATGTCTTTAAAAACGCTTTACAGACGCACCTTAAAAAAGGGGTTATGAAACAGAGCGCTCGCACAAAAGGGCTAGAAAAGAAGGTAAAAGAAACGTTAAAAAATATTTTAAATAACACGGTTTTAGAAACAATATTTTATTATGCAATAAATAGCAGTGTTGAAAGGTCTTTTAAAACTGCTCAATTAAGTTATCTCATATGCTTTAAAATAAAGAATATAAAACATTGAACAGAAATTAGTAAAATTGAAGACCAATTAATAGATTACTTTAATTTTATATCTCCAAAATTAAAAAGAAATAGCAATAAAAACTGTTTTAGAAAAATAACTGAAGGCGATCCTGGTTGGTATGTTGATTATCATTTTAAAAACAAAACTCATTTTGGTGCAGTTAAGTACCTAAACGAATATTATGCTCCAGTTGATACTAACGGCAATAGAGTTAATTTTTCAAAGAAAATAAGAGTTTTATTTCGTATGAACTCAAGTGGTGAATATTTTTTTCAAAACTCCAGAAAACCGTTACAAAGCAAGCAGTGATTTATCTAACTTTTAACTCACAAGAGATTTTTTAATAGGTAAAAATCTTGACGTTTGAGACGATTTGGCTTGCAAATTGAGTTTGATAGTCGTAGCGCATAAGTCGGTCGTTTCAACATTTACGAACAAGTTTAATTACTTGATTAGAAATTTAGAAAAATTTAAATTAAATACATCAGGTTTAAAAGAAGAAATGAACCATTTAAAATCGATGTTTAAAAGTACAATTAACCAATCCAAATATGAATAAAGCTTAAAAAATAAATTTAAAAAATAAGGGCCGTAAGGTTAATTTAAAAATAGTTACTCAACTAAAATTTAAAAATATATTACTATTTAATTTTTTTCAAAATATATAGATTGACAAAAAAATAATAGCAAAGTGTCACACTTTGCTAATTTTCCTGATTACTGTTTTAAATTTTTAGGTCTTAAAAAATAAATTTGATATCATAAGTTTAATAAGGATTTTTAACTATAAAAATGTTGCAATTTGATTAAGAATTAACACTTATATTACTTTTATAAATTTAATTAGAACTTCTTTAGCAATGATTGACCTGTCATTTCCTTTGGTTTCTGAATATTTAAATATTCAAGAATTGTGGGTGCAACATCACAAAGCGCCCCATTTTTTAATTCAATATTTTTATCAGTTGAAACAAATAAAACCGGACTTGTTGTATGTTTTGTTGCAGGTTTATTATTTTCATCCTCAGTTATTTCGGCATTTCCATGATCGGCAGTTATGAATCATGTTACTTTATCACGATTAGCTATCACGAATTTAAGAATTCGTTCAAATTGTTCATCTAGAAACTCAATTGCTTTTATTGTTGCTTGTAAATTTCCAGTATGACCCACCATATCTGGATTAGCATAATTCATGATAACAAAGTCATAATCATTAATTTTTTCAAGCAATTCGTCAGTTATTTCTTTAGCTGACATATGAGGATAATCAGCAAAGCTTGCAGCTTTGATACTATTTACTAAAATTCTATCTTCATTTTTATAAATAACTTCTTTTCCACCATCCATAAAGAAGGTCACATGCGCATATTTTTGAGTCTCTGCTAATCTTAATTGTTTTAGATTATTGGTGGCTAACACTTCTCCAAGCGGGTTATCTACTTGCATTTCTTTAAATGCGACTAAGGAATTAATACCCTCGTATTTCATTAAAGAAGCAAAGAGATTTGGTTTTGTTTTGTTTTTAGGTTTATATTCATATAGTTTGCTATCTAAAATTAGATGACTAAGTTGTCTAGCACGATCTGGTCGAAAATTAAAGAAAAAAACATTATCATTTTCTTTTAAAAATAAGCCATTTTGGTTTTGTGCAGGGTAGAAAAACTCGTCATAAATTCCTTGATTATATTGTTCGTTTATATACTTATTAATATCTTTATACTTGATGGGCGATTTACCAAGAATCGCTTCAAGTGCCAATTCATTTCTTTCGAATATTTGGTCACGGTCCATAGCATAAAAGCGCCCTGAAATGCTTGAAATCGGATAATTGAAATCTTCCGATAATTTTTTAAGTATTATCAATGAATCATTAATTGATTGTGGCTTGACATCTCGACCATCACCAAAAATATGAATTGAAACTTTTTTAAGTCCCTTGTGGTTGGCAAGTTTTATAATTTCAAATAAATGGTTATCTAATGAATGTACACCGCCATTACTTAGCAAGCCCATTAAATGCAAAGTGGTATTGTTTGCTATTGAATTATCAATTAATTTATTTATTACTTCGTTTTTTTTAAAATCACCAGTCTCTATTGCTCTATTAATCAATGATAAACCAGTATATACAATTCTTCCTGCCCCGATGTTTAGATGGCCGACTTCTGAATTCCCAATTTGACCCTTCGGAAGGCCTACATATTCTCCGGATGCTTGCAAAACAGAATTAGGACACATTGCAAACAAATAATCAAATATTGGATGATAAGCCTGTGCAAAAGCATTTCCTTGTCTTTCATTTCTAAGGCCCAAACCATCAATTACTGTTAATATTACTTTTTTTTGATTTTCCATACATTACCTCTATAATAAAAAAATATATTTTTACTTATATAAATTTTATAATAAAACAAATGATGCTAAATCATTTCGATTGATTGAGGTGTTAAATTATAAAATATCTTAAAAAGATTGAGATTTGACTTTTTTTGGTCCATTTTTTCCTCTAATTATGTAAACTAAAGGCAAATGTAATATAATAAAAAATGTGTATCTATTGTGGACACACAAATCTTTATTTTTTAAACTTTTATCAAAAGGTAAAAAATTTTATTAAATGATAAATTAATAAACTAAATTAAGGATAAGTATATATATGACTCCAAAAACAAAAAAAGCCCTAATTATTAGTGGTATTGTAGGCGGTATTGTTTTAGTACCTACAGTAGTTACAATAATTCCATATGGCGCTCAAATTTCATGATTTAAAAGAGAAACTCAAAAGAATCAAAGATATGAGAAAGAATATGTAGAAGCTAAGAAAGCAGCTGTTGAAGATGAAGCAAATAAGGCTTTAAAAGCTAAAATCGATGCTAAGGATGCTCAAATTGCAGACTTAACACAAAAAAGCCAAAATGCTGATGAAGCAACTAAAGCAAAATTAGAACAAGAAATTAGAAATGCTGAAGCAGAACGTGCTCAACTTGACGATCAATATCAAGAAAATATTGAATCTAAAATTTTACCTATATTAGCAAAAATTGCTGAAGAAGGTGATTTGAGATACTATGAAGGTACCTTAAAAAATACAGCCGAATATGTAGTATTGTCATACAAAAAATTTCAAAGAGATTTAGCAAAACTTGCTTCTAGAGATGATTTAGATATAAATTATCCAAGCAAGGAAAATGCTCAAGAAATTATTAAGTTCTATCAAGATTGAATTAATACATTTTCGAAAATTAATTCAAGAAACCTAAATACTGCCTCAACAGCATGAGTAAGCGGATTAAAATATGAATGAGAAATAGCTAAAACAGTTTATGCATCAGAAAGCCGTTTACTTGGTGTTTGATTAGAATGAGGTCTATCTTCAGCATATCCTATCAATGCTTTTTATGACACAATTAGTTCAATTGATGAAGAGAGAGCTCCAAAGGTTCAAAAGAATCTTAAAGAAGGAATTGAATCTGATGTTGTTTTATCAAAAGTGGTTATCAAAAATAATGTAAGATCAATTTTATCTAATTTTTACCAAGGTCAATTGAAAGAATTTTTAGATGGATCTGCTAATGAAATAAAAGTTACTGACCTTATTGCACAAAATACAGAATTAGCTAAATCAAGCCCAAGATTAGTGGAATTCCACAAATTCTATGCTGATGAATATTACAAGGCTTCTAAATCAGGTTTGGGTGAAAATCTAGCTGAATTAAAACTATATAAAACAAATAAAATCGGTGAAAAAGAAAATCACGTTGAAGTATTTGTTGGCAATGATGTTAAAACAGTTTATGGTGTTGGTTTAACTGAAAAAGACCTAAATGCTAAGAATGTTGGTTTAAATTCTATCGTAGGGAAACCAGGTGTAACAAATGGAGATAAGGTTTATAGTGGTATCTTAAAATTCTCTACTACTACAGATGATACAGCCCAAGATGTGTTTAATTCAGGTTATGAAACAACGACAACAGCTGCTAAAAATATGAAATTGACAGCCGCTGCAGTTGCTAAATTAATTACTGGAAAAGACAAAGGTGTATGAGCTCCAACAATTAAGTATGATGCTGATGGTCTTGGACCAAATCCAGTTGAAGAAGTTAAATTAAACATTAGAGATGCTAATGGTGAAATCAATATTTCTGATTTCTACAAGTGATTAAACCAAGAACAATTCTTCTTTGGTCGTGAAGATGCTTCATATTACACAGAAGCTAAAAAACAAGATTTAGCAAAAGATCCTAAATTAGAGGATGCAAGACAAAATCTAAAAAGATTAGGATATGAGTTCTTAAAGACAAATAACACCAAATATGGTTCAATTACAAATGAACAATTCTACTATGGAGCACTAGAAGCATTCAAGGGTTACCATGAATTTAGAGATACTACAATTGATCATGGATATTCATATTTCCCTAAGAGTGTTCCAAGATATGGAATCACTTCATATGAATATAGAAGACGTGCCGAAGAGGGTGTTGGTGCATATAATGGTAATGCACAAGTTGAAAAAGATGGATTTGGTGCATTTACATTTAATGTTGATCCATACTACAGCTTACCAAAATGATCAGTAACTTCTTTTGCTAACCACGAAAGTGTTATGGGACACCACAACCAAATCTATTACGCTAAAAAGTTTTTAAAAACTATTGATGGATTAACTGTTGGAAATATCTTTGATTACACTTCATATGCAGAAGGTTGAGCTTTATTTATGGAATGATTCGGAATTGAATCAGGACTATACGGAACTCCTGACTTTGACAGCGAAGACTATTACGCTTTCCCAGTAAGTTTTAAACATTCAAATGGAATTACAAGCTTTGTTTCTTCAGCAATATCGCAAGATGAATCAGCTGTAACTGCTGCAGAAATTAAAGGAATGAAGGAATTACATGGTGGTGTATATTGAAGTTTAGTTGCATCAGAAGGCAAAAATAACTCAAGCGATGAAGAACACACTCTAAGAGCTGTTGAATTAGCTAATATGTTGCAATATTTTGGTGCTTTAAATGAAGCTCAATTACGTAACATGAGACGTGCTGTTGATCCTGCATACCATGGAAGAATTGAAGGAAAAGAAGATTTACCTGCCGGTGCATCAATTCAAGATGTTAGAAACTTCCTACATGCTAACTCAGCATTAGGAATTGGTGATATTACATCAGAATCAAAACGTTATCTAAACCTACCCGGACAAGCAACATCATATAATGCTGGTAAAGAAGCTATGTTGAAGCTATATGATAGAGTACGTCAATCAAAGGGACTTTCAAGAAAAGATTTTGTTACTGTCGAAGATAAGGCAAACATTAAAGAACTATTAAATCTAATGTTAGAAACAGGTGGATTGCCTCTTGAAACTTTAAAGGAAATTGTAGAATTACATTACAAACTATAAGAGATTTAATTATTCTTTTTTTAAAAAACATCTAGCTAGTCTAGATGTTTTTAATTTTCCTTTCTTGTAATGAAACTAAAACTCTGTATAGTATCAAAGATAAATATTTTTATGCTTTTTCATTTAAAATTAAGGTACCTGCAATTTTTGGCAGGAACTACTAAACATTGGATTTATATTTTTAAATTAGACATATAATAAAAGGATTTTAAATAATATATATGACTCAAAAAAACAAAAAAGCATTAATAATAACTTCGGTTGTTGGTACCTTAGTTGCAGCTCCTGTGATTTTTACTGTAATCCCTTTTGCTGCTCAAAATGCTTTATTTAGAAAAACAATTAATGAAAACAAGAAACTAGAAAGCGAATTAACAAATGCTGAGGCAAAGGCAGTTGAGGCAAATGTTGATACAAAAAATAATATTGAGGAAAAGAATACCAAACTAAAAGATTTAAACACAAAGTATAATGAATTGGATGATAAAAAGGGTGAACAAGCCACAAAAATTGCTAAAGAAATCAAAACCCTTGCTAGCGAAATTAGAAATCTTGAGTTAGAATACAAAGTAAACATTGATAATGCAATATTGCCTTATTTAGCTAAAATCGCCCAACATGGTGATGCTAAGTATTATGATAATAATTACAAACATACAGCTAGATATATTGTTCTTTCATATGATAAGTTTCAGAGAGAATTAGATGATTTGGCGGCAAATATTGATATATTCTATCCTGAAAAAGAAGATGTTGATAAGATTGTTAAATACTATCAAAAATGAATTGATTCATTTTCAAAAATTAACTCTAATAATCTCAATGTAACTACAACAGCCTGAGCAAGTGGATTGAAATATGATTGGGAAATCGCACAAACCGTCTATGCTTCACAAGGGCGACTAGCAGGTGCATTTTATGAAGGTGGACCAACATCAGCTTACCCAGTTAATTCATTTTATAAAACTATTTTAAGAATAACTGGCGATAGAGCCGAAAAGATGCAAAGAAACTTAAACGAAGGAATGCAAGCTAATATTGTTTTATCAAAAGTTGTTATTAAAAACAATGTTAATATCATTTTATCAAGACATTATTCAAAAGAATTGCTAGAATTTGCAAAAGGAACACAAGAATCAAAATCTGTTATTGAGATAATTGATTCTAATAAAACTCTTGATGAAAAAACTAAGGCATTCCATAAATTTTATGCAACTGAATATTACAAAGCATCAACTACTGGCTTAGGCGAAAATTTAGAAGAGCTTAAGGTGTTTAAATCAAATGTAGTTAACGAATTAGAAAATACTATTGAAATTTTTGATAATTCAAGTAAAAAAGTTGTTTCAATTTACGGGCTTGGTTTAACTGAAAAAGATCTTGATGCTAAAAATGTTGGTTTATCAAGTATTCCTGGTGATGAGAAAAATACAACTGGTAAAAAGATATATGATGGTATTTTAAAATTTGCTACAACTTCAAATGATTCTGCACAGGACGTATTTAATTCGGGTTATGAAACAACAAAGACGGCTGTTAAGAACATGGAATTAACTGCAAAAGCAGTCGCCAGATTAATTACCGGAAATGAGAACGAGCCATGAACCCCAACTATTAAGTATGATTCTGATGGTGTTGGCCCACAAGAGGTTAAGGATGTTGTACTTGAAATAAGAGATGCAAATGGAAATATTAATTTGCCCGAGTTTTATAAATGATTAAACCAAGAACAGTTCTTTTTTGGTCGCGAAAATTCCTCATATTACACGCAAGAAAAGAAGAATGAATTAGAAAAAGACCCAAAATTACAAGATGCTATTAAAAATTTAAAGAATTTAGGTTATGAATTCTTAAAAGGTCAAAATTCTAAATATGGTTCAATTACAAATGACCAGTTTTATTACGGAGCTTTAGAAGCTTTTAAAGGTTATAATCAATTTAGAGACACCACTATTAACGAAGGATATTCTTATTTCCCTAAACAAGTGCCGAGATATGGAATTACTACATATGAATATTCAACTCGTTTAAGTTCAGGTGTCGGTGCATATAACGGAAGAGCTAAGGTTGAAAAAGACGGATTTGGTGCATTTACATTTAATGCGGACCCTTATTTTGGCTTGCCAAAATGGTCAGTAACTTCATTTGCTAATCACGAAAGCGTTATGGGACATCACAATCAAATATACTATGCGCAAAAATTTCTAAAAACTGTTGATGGGCTAACGATAGGAGACATTTTTAACTATACTTCATACAAGGAAGGTTGAGCTTTATTTATGGAATGATTTGGAATCGAGGCAGGTTTATATGGAACGCCTGACTTTGAAAATGAAGATTATTACGCTCTACCTGTTAGCTTCAAATCAGCAAAAGGAATTACAAGTTTTGTTAAAGCGACAAGACCACAATATGTAACTAACGAAGAAATTAAAGGAATGAAGGAACTACATGGTGGCGTGTATTGAAATTTAGTTGTTTCAAAAAACAAAATTGATGATGATAAATTGCATACTTTGAAAGCCGTTGAATTAGCTAATATGTTGCAATATTTTGGCGCTTTAAATGAAGCTCAATTGCGTAACATGAGACGTGCTGTTGATACTGCATATCATGGAGATATTAAAGGTACTGATGATTTACCAGCTGGCGCTTCAATTAATGACATAAGAAAATTCCTACATGCTAACTCAGCATTAGGAATTGGTGATATTACATCAGAATCAAAACGTTATTTAAATCTACCCGGACAAGCAACATCGTATAATTCAGGTAAAGAAGCAATGTTGAAACTATATGACAGAGTTCGTAAGTCAAAAGGCCTTTCAAGGGAAGAATTTGTATCAAATAAGGAAAACATTAAGGAATTTTTGAATTTATTATTAGAGACCGGTGCATTACCTCTTGAAACCTTGAAAGAAATTGTCGAATTACATTACAATTTATAATTTTATCTGCAAAATTAAAACTAGCCTTTTTGGCTGGTTTTTTCTTATTAATTCTCAATCAAATCGCAACACTTTTATAGTTTAAAAATGTTTATTAAACCTATGATATCAAATTTATTTTTAAGACTTAAAAATTAAACCAGTAATCAGGAAAAACTGGTGATGTAGTAAATTTTGTGTAAATTTATCTCCTACTTACTTTTTGAGTAAGAGATTTGAGAATTGCAATATAGTATAAAATGATTGAGAATTTACATAATGGATATTTTTTTAAAAAAAATGAATATAAAAAAAATTAGTATATAATTATATCCATAGCAACCATAACGAAGGGGACCACCTGATTCCATTCCGAACTCAGCAGTTAAGACCTTCCGTGCCGAAAATACCATAAGGGAAGATAGGTCGTTGCTTTTTTTTATTTGCTTTTTTACTTTAAGCATTGTAGGTAACTAAAAACTGATATTTATAAATTTATGAAATAATAATCTTCATGTTTTAAAAAAAATATAAAAAAGTTATAACTAATTACTTTGGTAATTTCATTCTATTTACTATATAATATAGTTAATGATTGATTATATAAAATGTTATTTCCACATTTTAATGTAATAAAAAAGTCCTTAAAATAAGATAGATTTGAATATTTGCAATACAAATCAATCAGTTAACATGTAAATTTTAATTTAATTCGAGACTAATTTTAATTCTTAAAATAATAAATTTTTTTATAAAAAAGTTAATATTTTCAAATTTTGGAATTAGTTATTTTTAAATAAATTTAAACATAAAATAAATGAGGTGTTTTTATGAGGTTATTTAATTTATTGTTGAATGTGTTTTCGAGCGTTTTAATTCCAACAACCCCTGCCGTAATTAGTCGCCAGAGTGAGGACGTTCAAAATAAACAAGAGATTTTAGAAGCAAAAGATAGGACCACTGATATTCTTGATGATTCAATAATTCATAAGCCAACATCTGATGAAATCGAGAATTTGGCCGATTTAAATATTTTTTATTCTGCAATGACTTTAAAAACACAATATAACTTGTTGCATGCCTATAAAGTTTTGAAGAAATTGCTCAAAATTAATGATTCTGATGAAATTGATGAATTACCATATAAGAAATATAATGATGAATTAAATCTCGTTCCAGATAATGAACTTAAGAATGAAACATCACAATATCACCCTGCATATTTAGCGTTTTATTGAAAAATATTTATTCCATTATTTAAACAGATATCATTTGATTATGAGGAATTTTTAAACAAACAAATAAAAAATAAAAATATTAATAGTGATGAGGCGGCAAGGAATGAGCCAAAATTATTATCTATTTTTGATGAAATAGACCCTAAATATGATGATGTTTATTTTGTTAGAGTTGTTGCTCTTGAATTTGAAGCATTCGAGTTGTTGAATAAACATAAACATAATAAAAAACTTGAAGAGCAAATAGACAAATTATTAAAAGTGGAAGAAGGAACAAATCCATCTTCTCAGCAGTATGTCAATACCTTGAAAAAAATTATTCCAATTATTACCGAAATAAGAAACATCGCTGGAGAAAGTATAGCTAATAAGCTTTCAAAAGAAGTGGATAAGGAATTAATTAATGACAAGATTAGACTTGAAGCGTTAACAGCTGCCGTTAGAGCAAAAGGCTCAGATGAATATGAAAAAGATATTAAACAGCGAGCATTAAATGTTACAAAAAATACCCCAATGGAAGAATTAATTAAACTTAGAGATGATGCTGAAAAAGTGTATGATACATTAAAAAGTAAAGCAGAAGAATCATTCCAAAAACTAAAAGAAAAAATGAGATTTCGCGGGCAAATAGATAATGCATGAAACGTTAAAGTTTTACAAAAAGTATATGGCGAGATTGTTAAACAGCAAATTAGTGAGTTTAGAAAAGACACAGAAGCAGTTGTAAAAAAAACTATTGGTTCAGATATGCATGACGATTTTGAAAAGCGTTTATCAAATCAAAATTTAACTTTGGAACAATTGACTGTTATTTTTGAAGAAGCCAATAATGAATTTATTAATGAAAAAGAAAATGCTACTAAAATAGTAAATTCTATTCTTGATGAAAAAGCCAGAAGAGAAAATATTGAAAAAATAGAAAAATCAAACAATATTGCAGAATTGAAAAAAATTGCAGAGGAAGCTAAGGAAATTAGGGCAAACGAGGATTTGCTAAACGCAAGAAAAAATGCTAAAGAGGCAGTTGATAAAACAGTTGGTTCATCAAAGCATGATGAATATCAAATGAGATTAGAAACATCACAAGAGGAAATAGATAAACTTTTAGAATTAATAAAAGAAGCAAATCTTGAATATACTACTAAAAAAACAGAAGTTAACAAGATTTTAGAAAGCCTTGATGATAAAAAAGATTTTGTTGAAAAATTTAATAATGCTAACAATATAGAAAAGTTAGACAAATTGCAAAAGATTTTATTGGTCGAAAAGCAAGAACAAGATTTAGTTAATTTAACTAAAAGAGCACAAAAAGCAGTTGACCAACTTGAAGGTTCTAGTCAATATGATGAATTTAAAAAAATGCTCGCTAATGCTATAGGCGATATGGCCAAACTTCTTAGTGTTGCTGAGAAAGCAGAAGCCATTTATAATGCTGAAAAGCAAAAAGTATTAGATATATATAATAAATTATTGGATAAAAAGGATTACCAAGCAAGAATTGACAGCGCAAAAAACATTGGGGCACTAAAGCTTTTATTAAAAGAAATAACCCAAGAAAAAAAGTCGCAGGATAATGCTAAGATAAAAAAAGATGCTGTGGATGCTGTTAATAAGTTAGAAGGTTCTGATATAAAATCTCAATTTGATAAAGAATTAAAAGAAGGCCTTGATGATCCTGGAAAATTAAGTAATATCATTGAAAGAGCTAATAAAGAATTTAGCAAAGAGTTTGAAACAATTAATAAAGAATTAGACAAATTAAGTGACTCAAATGTAAAGAAGAAAGAGCTAGAAAAATTAGCTAAAAAAGCTAAAAATGTAAAAGAATTAAGAAGCATAAAATTACAAATTCAAAAGGCCATTCTTGAGCAAGAAAACAACAAGAAGGATGATCCAAAAAAAGATAATTCTAAAATGAATCAACCAAAAGAAGAAGAGAAAAATCCTAGTATTCCTAAAAAACCTGATATTTCTAAAAAAGATAGTAAATCTAAGGTTAATGTAGCTGCAATTGCAACCCCACTTGTGGTAATACCAACGTTGGCAGGCGCAAGCGTTGGCACTTGATATATGGTTAAACGCCATAGAAAGAATAAAAAAATGTAATTTTTAATATATATTAAAATATAGCAAGCATACTTAAATAAAAAGATAAAACTAGCTATACGGCTGGTTTTTAATATTATTTTGTTTTTAGCAAGTAGAGAAGAGTTTTGAATAATTAGATAAAGTTACGATATTATGCAAAGCTTTAAAAAACTAGAATAATATTAATTAAGCTAATTGTTAAAATAATGAAACATAGTTAGAACAAGAAACTTGCGGATTTTCATAAATAAGATATTTGGTTATTTATGAAATACAATTAAAAATATTATAGATATATTTTTTAATATTCTTTATTGACTATCTTGTTAAAACAATAGCAGAAAAATAGAAATATTTTGTATTCAAACCCTTATGCTTTAAAAATTATGCAAGATGATTTGATATATTGATTGGGAATATAAATTAAGTTACTTTTTTGCGGTAATAAACCTTTATAAGTAAAAAGCATATCTAGATATAATGAATTTTATTTTACATTAAAATTAATTTTTATTATAAAATAATGTGCAAACTTGTTTTGCAATTTCTAATTCAAAAAGCAAGTTTATCGATATAAAAATAACAATTTTAAAAAAATATTAAAAAATATTATAAAAAAATTTTTTTAATATATAATTATATTTACAGCAACCATAACGAAGGGGCCCACCTGATTCCATTCCGAACTCAGCAGTTAAGACCTTCCGTGCCGAAAATACCATAAGGGAAGATAGGTCGTTGCTTTTTTTATTTTATTTTTTTAAAAAATAGAAAGTAAAATTATATTATATGGTTAATAGAGAATTCGAGACCGAGGGAATAGTTCTAGAAATAATAAATCATGGTGATAACGATGCTATCATCCAAGCTTTGACACAATCGGGTGTTTGTTATTTTTTTGCCAAAGGAATACAAAATGTCGAATCCAAAAATAGAAGAAATTTATTATTATTAGGATTGTCAAATTTTGAATTAATAAGATCGAAATTTATTGGTAACATGCCTAGACTAAAAAGAGCAACACTAGTTTCGTTTTTTCCATTGCAAGAAACCTTGCAAGATATATTTAATAAAGTTCATTACTTTTTAAAGCGAGCAGGTAAGCAAAACAATAATTTTTTATATGCTAGATATAGGGTTTTTTTAGAAAATGTTGAAAAAAAACCAAACCATAGTTTTATTTATATCTTATTAGCTTTTTTAGATATGTTTGGTTATAGGCAAAATTTAAGCTCATGTGTAGAGTGTGGAGATAAAGAACATATTGTAGATTTTGAATTTTATAAGGGAGGTTTTTTATGCCGAGACCACTCACAAAAAAGTAAGGATATAAATTTATTAAGAGGTTTGTATTGGATTGAAGCTGATTTTGAATATTTTAAGAGTAATATTGATGAAATTGATGTTATACAAATAATAAATATGGTTATTTTTTTTATGAAAACGATGATATAAAAACCCCTATTCTTCAAGGGTTTTTTCAACTTTTTTAGGTTTTTCTTTTTTAATTTGTTTATTTTTTTTATTTGCTGAGTTTTTTCTTATTATTTTTTTTGGTTTTGAATTTTTATTTTCAGTTTCAACTTGATTTGATTTTTTAGTATTATTTTCTTTCTGCATCTTTTGTTTATTAATTTCAACTTGATCAACAAGAAGAATAGTAGGAATAATAACAACATTTCTTCTTTTACTTTTATAAAAGAAAGGGTCAAGTCTATCGATAATTAATTGTTTAATTCTAGGTATCGTTCAATCTTTTTCGTTTTTAATTGTGTATAAAACCGCCCCGTGTACAAGTCTTTTTGCGTCTTCTACTAATTGCAATGAGTTTTTAACAAAAAATGCTCCTCTTGATACGATTCTTGGCTTTCCAAGAATTATATTTTTTTCTTTATTAATAGCCATTATTACATGGACAAAACCATTTTGTCCCAATTCCATTCTTTCTTTCATGATTTGTGAATTTGTTTTTGATAGAATGTTTCCATCTATAAATACAGGACCAAAATATACTTTTTCATTTGATAAAGAAATCATATGGTTTTGTAAATAATAAACGTCCCCCAACTTAGCAATAATAATGTTATTTGGTTTGATTCCTGATTCAATTGCTGTATAGCCATGAACCACACTCATTCTAAATTCACCATGATATGGCATGAAATATTTTGGTTTTGTTAATTCAAATATCTTTCGATGTTCATCACGGTAGGCATGCCCTGAAGTGTGTAAGTAGCCATCAACACCATTTTCTCTTATAATTGCTCCTAGTTTATATAATCTATTAACTAATAACTCACATTTAGATCTATTTCCTGGTATTGGACTAGATGAAAAAATTATTGTGTCCTTAGGTTTGATTGATATATTTGGGTGTTTATCATATGACATCTTGGCTAGTCCCGCCATTTCTTCACCTTGGGAACCGGTTGTCAAAATTAGTAATTCATTGTCATTATATTTTGAAAGACTTTTTTTATCTATAAAGACTTCATCAGGCGCATTTATATAACCTAATCTTCTACCGATATCAATGTTATCGATCATTGATCTACCAAAAGCAATAACTTTTTTGCCTAATGAAGCACCAAGCTCAATGATTGCTTTTATTCTTGTAAGATTTGATGCAAATGCCGTAATGATGATTTTCTTTTCAGCTTCTAACATATATTTTTTTATGTCTTTTAATATATCGCTTTCTGATGGAGAATGGTTAGGGCGCATGGCGTTAGTTGAATCCGAAAATAAGACATCTAGCCCTTCTTCGCCAATCTTTTTTAGTTTTGAGAAATCGGTTAAATTGCCAATAGGTCGATAATCGAATCTAAAATCACCAGTCATCATTAATGATCCATTTGGAGTTTTGATTCTAACACCAAATGCGTCAGGAATTGAATGTTGAGCAGTTCATCAATCAACACTACAATCACCAAAATCAACCACAAGATCTCGGTTTATTTCAATAAACTGGATATTTACCTTAATTTTCATATCAGAAAACTTAAGTTTTAGATATTGAATAGCAATTCTTGGGGCATAAATTCTTTTTACATTTACTTGTTGAACTAAATATGGAACACCACCGATATGGTCTTCATGCCCGTGTGTTATGAAAAGCCCTTCAATTCTATCCTGGTTTTCAGCTAAATAAGTAAAATCTGGAATTGAACCGTTAATCCCGGTAACAAAACTATCGCAAAACTTAATTCCGGTATCAATAATAAAAATATGTTGGTCATATTCAATTATTAGTGTGCTTTTTCCAATTTCTTGCATTCCGCCTAAACCAAATATTTTTGTTGGTTTCATATTTTAACCCTCCAGATGAAATTATCTTGTGTACTTTATAAAAAAAGGAATTATTAAATAATACTTTATATAATTATATACATTATTAATATTTTTTAAAAATGGAGTAGAAAAAATGAAAAGTGAAGCAAAAATAAGTATAAGTTCATTTATTTTTAAGATTTTTGTTTTTATAGGTCTTATTATTTCTGGATACTTTATTTACACATCAGTGTCTAATTTTCTTGGTTCTGTTAATAACAAATTTGAGAGTTCGGATGTTAACCAGGCCTATAAAGGAATAAATGATTTTCTCAATGATATTATTAATCTACTCAAAGAAAATTTAAAATGATTTATTATTCTAGGTTTTTCCTTATTGGGTGCTATCTTAACTTGAATATTAGATGTTATTGTTCTTTCATTTGCTCCATGAAAAACTAATAAATTTGGGAAGACTATTTTGTTTTTATCAACAATTTTTCCTCTTTTTCCTATTTTTTGAATTATATCAATTATAGGGAATTTAGCAATTATGGCCAATAAGAATTCATATAAAAAGAGAGTAAAACAAAATGAATAAAAAAGAATTTGAAGAAAAAAAGAAATATGTAAAAAATGCATTCAAAGATGCTAAGAATGTTGTTAAGCGGGGAAATATGATAATGCTAGCCATAGGGTTATTATTAGGTACCTCGTTTGGCGCTGTAATATCTTCGCTAGCTAAGGATGTTATTCTTGCAGCTATTACCTCTGTTTTTAATGTTAACGAGGTAAAGGACATTAAAATCGGCAATATTCTTATTGGTCAATTTCTTGCGGCACTTATTCAGTTTCTTATTGTTACAGTGGTTATATTTGTAAGCTTATTTTTAGTATATTTGATTAGGAATATCATTCAGTATCACAAGGCAAAAAAATTACCAATAGTTGAAGAAGTTGAGGAGCCAAAACCATTAACTACAGAGGAACTAATTTTAGAAGAACTTAAAAAGATTAATGTTGAACTTGCAAAAAATAAGAAGAGTGATGAAGAGAAATTAGCGCAAGAATAAAACCTAAGAATTGAATTGCGATTTACTGATTTATAAAGTATAAGCTTAATAGCTTATATTTTTTGTTCTTTTTAAATTTCATTTATTTTTTACTTTAGGCTAAATAAAGCTATAACTATTTAAAAAAATAAAAAAATTGCTATAATTTTAGCGTGTTTTATATAACCAAAAAACACTTAAAAACTATAAAAAGTCTATCTAAAAATATTAAATATATAACCAAATAAACATAGGAGATTTTCATAATATGCCAATGAATTTAAAAGGTCGTAGTTTAGATACAGCTCTAAACTTCACAACCGATGAAATCAATTACCTTTTAGATCTTTCTTGAGAATTAAAGAAAGCTAAAATGCAAGGGCTACATACTAACAATCGTCCTTTAACAGGAAAAAACATTGTTATTATGTTCCAAAAAGACTCAACAAGAACACGTTGTGCATTCGAAGTTGCTGCCGCTGATTTAGGGGCAAGCTGTACATACATTGGACCTACAGGATCTAATTTTGGTAAAAAAGAATCAGTTGAAGATACAGCTATGGTTTTAGGCCAAATGTATGATGGTATTGAATTCCGTGGTTTTAAACAAACAGATGTTGAAGCACTTGCTAAATATTCAGGTGTTCCAGTTTGAAATGGTTTAACCGATGCTGAACACCCAACACAAATGTTAGCTGACTACTTAACATTTAAGGAATTCGTAGGTGATCTAAGAGGAAAGAAAATTGTTTTCGCAGGTGACATTAAAAACAATGTTGCTCGTTCATTAATGATTGGTGCTGCATTCTTTGGTGTTCATATTGTTTTATGTGGTCCTAAATCACAATGAGAAATTGTTAAAAGCGGGCCAAACCATAAAGATGTTTATGAAGCTGTTCAAAAACTTTTTGAACGTAACGGCGGATCAGTTTCATTTTCAGATAACAAGATTGAAGCTGCTATGAATGCTGATGCTATTTATACAGACGTTTGAGTATCATTAGGTGAACCATTTGAACTATTTGAATCACGTATTCAAGAACTTGGTGCATTTCAAGTTGATATGGCTATGATGAAAGCAGCAAAAGAAAGTGTTATTTTCTTGCACTGTTTACCTGCATTCCATGATGATAAAACTTTATTCTCATCAGAAATCAAAGAAAAACTTGGACAAAAATACCCAGTTGTTGCAACCGGAGCTATGGAAGTTACTGACGAAGTATTCCAATCAAAATACAATAAATCAATTCAACAAGCTGGAAACCGTATGCACACAATTAAGGCTGTTATTCTAGCTACAATAGGATATTAATTATGAGTAGAATCGTTATTGCCTTAGGTGGGAATGCGTTAGGAAATAATCCTGCAGAACAAAAAGAATTAGTTAAAATTCCTGCGAAAAAAATTGCTGAATTAGTTAAGGCCGGCCATGAAGTTATTGTTGGCCACGGAAATGGGCCACAAGTTGGTATGATTTTCAATGGTTTTGTTAGTGCTGCATCAGTTAATCCTAAATCACCATTAGTTCCTTTACCAGAAGCTGGCGCTATGTCACAAGGATACATTGGATACCATATGGTTAATGCAATTACCAATGCATTTAAGGAAGAAGGATTAGAAGAAAAAGAAGTATTATATCTATTGACTCAAACTTTAGTAGATCCAATGGATCCTGCATTCAAAAATCCTACAAAACCTATTGGTCCTTTCTTTATGACAAGAGAAGAAGCAGAAATGGCTAATCCTAATAGTGTTATTGTTGAAGATGCTGGACGTGGTTTTAGAAAGGTTGTCGCTTCGCCAAAACCAATTAACTTTGTTGGTATTAACCAAATGAAGAACGCTATTGAAGCTGGAGCTACTGTTATCGTTGGTGGTGGTGGTGGTATCCCTACTGTTAAGGATGAAAATGGTTTTATCAATGGAGTTGATGGAGTTATTGACAAGGATTTTGCTTTAGCAAAAATGGCTGCCTTAACAAATGCAGATTACTTTATTGTTTTAACTGCAGTTGACTACGTTAAAGTAAACTACGGAAAACCAGAACAAAAAGATCTAAAACACGCAACAAAAGCTGATCTTGAAAAATACATCGAAGAAAAACAATTTGCTCCTGGAAGTATGTTACCAAAGGTGCAAGCTGCTATTAAGTTTGTTGAAGAAGGCGGAAAGGCTGCATTCATCGGAGATTTAAAAGATTTAGAAGACATTATTGCCGAAAAAATTGGTACAAAAGTTACTTTAAATTAATTTTAAATTTATATATAAAAAAGTTGGGACGCAATCCCAACTATTTTATTTTGTTATTTTTTGATTGTACAATTCATACAAACAAATGGCGGTAGCAGCAGAAACATTTAATGACTGAACAGAATCAAAATCTTGTTGTATATAAATCACTTCATCTGCATGTTTTAGTAATGTTTTTGATACTCCGCTTTCTTCATTACCCATAATTAGGGCAACAGGAAAGCTAAAACTTGTATTTGATATTGTTTTGGCTTTTTTATCTAGTGCTGTTGCATATATTCAAAAACCATTATTTTTTAGGTTTTCAATAGCTTCAAACAAGCTAGCCACCTTGATGATTTTGATATTTTTAAATCCACCGGACGAGGTTTTTAAAACAGCCGGAGTTATGTCTACACTTCTGTTTTTAGGTATGATAATATGTCTTATTCCAAAAACATTAGCTGAACGAATTATTGCTCCGAAGTTTTGTGGATCTTGTATATGATCTAAAATTAAAATTGTCTTAGCCTTATCCTTATAAATTGAACCAAGATCATGATAATTAAAACTTTCAATTTCTGCAATGTAACCTTGATGATTACCATTGACTATCTTATTCATTTCACTTGCTGGTAGATAGGTTATATTTTTGGCTTTAATTTTATTATTTTGTAATCCCTTTAATAGAAATATCTTTTTAATAGGAAAATCATTTTCGATAGCCTCAAGGACTGAATTTTTTCCATATATAAAGTTCTTCATTATATTAATTTCTTATCCTTTAATATTTTTCTTAGATTATCGGCCTGTATATATTTTTTTTCATCTAATAATTTTTGTCATTGATTATAAAGAGCGAGGTCTTTGCTACTGATTTTTTTATTTGTAAAACTAAAACCAAGAATTTTCATTATTTCTAGGAATGTATTAAAGTTTTCTTCTATTTTTGAAAGTTGTATTATTTCCTTATTTGCTTGCGCAAAATTCAATTTTGCACACAATTTAATTATTTCATCAACTTTATTTTTATTAATTTTATAAGTATTGTTTTTTAATTGGACAGTATTATTAATGACAATAAACTTATTTATAAGTTTCTGCAATGAATCAAATAATTCATCGCTAACATTTATCGGCTTAGCATAATTGGTACTTAATATCATTAGCTTATAAGTATCCGGATGGTATTTTTTTAAAAAATCATGGGGAAAAATAAGATTTCCTATTGACTTAGACATTTTTTGATTCTTATAGTTTAGTGTTCCAAAATGAATTCAGTTGTGTGAAAGAGGCTTATTGTATATCGAATAATGTTGAATATTTTCGTTTTCATGGTGCGGAAAAATTAGATCAATACCTCCACCATGGATATCAATAGTTTCGCCTTTGAAATATTTTGATATGAAACAACTACATTCAGTATGTCAACCAGGACGTCCCGGGCCAAAAGGGCTTTCAAATTTTATGCCAATATTAGTTTCCTTTCATAAAGCAAAGTCTTGCTTATTTTTTTTATTTAATTCATTATTATCATCATCTGATATTAAATTTTCAATTTTTTGTTTGCTAACAGAACCATAGAATTCCTTAAATTTTAAGACATCAAAAAAAACGTTGCCGCCTACTTTATATGCTGCTTTTTTATCTATCATTTTTTGTATATATTCATACATATCATTTAATGAATCAGTAACTCTAACTATTTTATTTGGCATTTCAAGATTAAACAATTTGAATAAATCAAGATAATATTCTTCATATTTTTTTGCTATTTCTAGTTCACTTTTGTTTTCATCTATAGCCTTTTTAATAATTTTGTCATCTATATCAGTTATATTATTAAGATAAAATATTTCTTCTCCTAGAAATCTTTGGGCTCTTATAAGGATATCAAATGTAACACATGGTCTTATATTTCCAATATGAGGATAGTTATAAACTGTTGGACCACATAAATAATATTTTTTCATGAAAACATTATATATGATATATCCTTAAAATAAACAATTTATTATATAATAATAAATTATGGAAATTATGGAATCGGCAAAAGAAATTATTATATGTTCAATTAAAGAAGCATTGAACAAATTAAAGATAAATAAACCTGTAGTATTAACGGAGGCTAAAAACTACGGAGATTATTCTACCAATATTGCACTAACATTGCAAAAAGAATTAGGCAAAAAGGCAATTGAAATTGCCCAAGAGATTGTTAAAAATATTGATTTAAATAAATTTAGTCAAATTAGTGAAATTAAAATAGCAGAGCCTGGATTTATTAATTTTTGAGTATCTAATTCAGTTTTTGCAGATACAGTTAATTTAATCAATAAACTTGGAAAAAATTTTGGAAGTCTTTCTAAGGAAGGAAAAGGAAAGATTAATGTAGAATTTGTATCTGCAAACCCTACTGGCTATCTACATATTGGTCATGCTAGAAATGCCGCAATTGGGGCTACACTATGCAACATTTTAGAAAAAGCCGGACACCAAGTTATTAGGGAATATTTGGTAAATGATTATGGTAACCAAATGAATAAATTAGCAGTATCAATTTATTCAAGATATCAACAAATATTTAATCCTTCATATGAACTACCAGAAGATGCTTATCGTGGTGGTGATGTTATAGAATTTGCACAAGCATTTTATGAAATGCATAACGAAGAATATAAGGGTGTAGAATATACACCTGAAATTGAATTATTATTTAGAGATTTTGGTAGAACATTTGCTCTAAAAAATATTGAAGAAGATCTAAAGAAATTTGGTGTGTGATTTGATATATATACTTCAGAAAAAGCGCAATATGAAAATGATTTGGTTTGACCTGCTATAAGAAGATTAAAAACCACCTACGTAAAAGATGGGGCAACATGATTAAAAACCACAAGTGGTGGCAAAGATGATAAGGATAGAGTTATTATTAAAAGAAACGGTGATTCAACCTATCTTTGTGCAGATATTGCTTATCATGAACAAAAATTTAGACAACTTGAAGACTCAGAAAAAGGAATTATTATTGATGTTTGAGGAGCAGATCACTCTGGTTATGTTGAACGTGTCAAGTTTGCGTTTGAAGATCTAGGATACCGTAGAGATCAATTAGAAATTATCTTATTCCAACTAATAAGAGTTATGAAAGACGGCAAGGAAATTAAAATGTCTAAACGTCTGGGAACGTCTTTGACATTAAGAGAATTAATGAATGAAGTTGGCAAGGATGCAATTAGATTTTTCTTGATTGAAAGATCATACAATTCAAAAATTGATTTTGATATTAAAAAAGTTACAAGTACAGATGAATCCAATTCGATGTATATTATTAAATATGCTCATGCTCGTTGTGCTCAATTATTGCAAAAATTTAATTATGTGAACCCTATAGCAACAAATCTAACTGATGAATTTTCACAAAAATTAGTAGCTCAATTGAAGGAATATCCAGACTTAATTAGTACAATGGCTAAAACATACAAGGTTAATTTATTGCCACCATATTTACTAAAATTGGCTAGAGCATTTAATTCATTTTATTCAAATGTTAAGGTTATTGGATCTCAAAACGAGGAAAGCTATGTGGCTTTAGTTAAAGCTATTAAAATAGTTTTATTTGATGCGATGAAGTTAATGGATTTAGAAACTCCTGAAAAAATGTAGCTTTTGTTCTAAAATATAATTATTTAACACCACTTGATTGGTGTTTTTATTGCTTCTAGAGGTCAAAAGAATAAATAAAAAATGGCGGGTAAGAGAGGATTTGAACCTCCGCGGGTGCTTTATACACCCCTACAGTCTTAGCAGGACCGCCTCTTCGACCACTTGAGTACTTACCCATACCTATTTTAAGCATTGTTAATTATATACTAATATAAGTTAATTTATGTGAAATAATAAGGAAGACAAGTAAATATTTATTATTTTATTCTTTTTGGAGGATAAATTTCCTTAATATTATCTGACCATATTCCTAATTTTTGGTTTCTTGCTTCCTTTTCATTATTCTTTAATCAAAAATAAAAGTTTTCATTTTTTGTGTAATATTTGCTTCTTTTATCAAGAGATATATAAGAAACTTTGCTAAAGCCGTTTTTTATGAGTTCTTTATTGATGCAAATTATTGAACCGTCGTTTTTATAAACTAAAATTATTGCGACAATTCGACCATAAGCATCAAAGAATTTCTTATTTTCATCCTTATTTTGGTCACTAATTGTTGTTTGGGGAATTACTCAAATTTTTTTTGCTTCAAGAAGATTTCTTGTTGTAAAGTTTTTTGCAATCTTACCATATTTAAATTGTAACCCAACTGTTGGTTCAAATTTTTGTCCTACTTTTTTCCATGTTTCTGGTGTATCGATACCAGAAAACCTGAATCTAAAAGTTTTATTATTTTTTATGTTTTTTAATTCAGCAGTATCACCATCATTTATCTTAAAAGCAGATACTTCGGTGGCATTGTTTTCTCTAAGATCATTAGATAGAAGGTATTCTTTGTTATTAACATAAATAGATTTACTAGTTAGGTATATTTCTTTGTCTTTACTATTTTCTGCACTTATATCTTTTTTATCTTGGCTATTCTCGTTGCTATCTATTTTGGAATCGTTATTAAAAATTTCATCAAGGTCACCATTATTTATTTTATTATCATTAATTTGGAAATCTTTAAATAAGAATTTTAATAACGATATTTCTTGTTCGCTTCATTGTGAAAGTTTTTTTGTATAAGTTTTTCTTATTTTTTTAGCTAAAATAATGAATTTTTTAATTATTGAGTCAAAGACTTCTGTATCAATAACCTTCTTAAAGGAAAGCAAAGATCTAATTTTTAAAAACGTTGTAGTTATTTGACTGTGTTCTTTCTTATTTAATAGGCTATGCTTATTGAAGATAGAAATTCAAATTTCATTTATTACTTTTAATTTATTTGCTAATTTATCAATATTTATTGGTAATGCTTGATTATTTATGGGGAATTTTTTTATGTCTTCTAGAATAATTATTAGTTGCTTTAAAAAGGTTTGATCTTTTTTTCTTGAATAGCTTTTTGAATCCTCGTTTGTAATGTCTGCAATCTCATTACATAACTTTAAATCTATGACATTTTTACTAATTGTATTTTTATATTCGGTTATTTTTCTTAATAGTTTCTGTGTATCGTTATTTTTTTCTATTGTGCATTGAACTAGCATATAGCTAGCTATCGGAAGGCTAGGAGCTATTAGACTTGATAATAAAAATCTTTTTATATTTTTTTTCATTAGTATTTGGTTAATATCTCCAATGCTTTATTGTAAATAGCCATATTACTATTTTTATAAAGTTTTCTCGGATTATAGTTTTTGTTTTCCATTATATTATTGTTTTTAAGAAAGTGTTCAAGTGCCTTTGCATTCTCTATTTGTAACTCAGTATTTATATTAATTTTTGCAATGCCATTTTGAATGCATTTTTTGATATCTGCATCACTAATTCCCGAACCGCCATGTAAGACAAGCGGCATTTGAAGAGCTTGATTTAGTTGATTTAGTAATTCGAAGTTTATACCTTTTCAATTTTTTGGATATTCACCATGAATATTGCCAATACCAATAGCAAGCATATCAATACCCACATTTTTAAACTCAATTGCTTCTTCAATTTTTGTATATACAATGTCACTGACGATACCATCCTCCGTTCCTCCTATTCTCCCAATTTCACACTCAAGTGAAATATTTTTTTTCTGGCATACTTTATAAAGTTTTTTTGTTATATTGAGATTTTCAAGAAATGGTAATTTACTTCCGTCAAACATTATAGATGAAAAATTTGCATCGATTGCTTTAATACAATCGTTATATGTTCCGTGATCTAAATGAAGACAAACGGGAATTGTTATTTTTAAATCCTGTATTAAAGAATTCACGACACTATAGCAAACATTGTAACCGCCAAAATATTCAGCAGCAGATGAACTCACTCCCAAAATAATCGGTTTATTTGCATTGTTAGCAGCAAGCAAAACTTGCTTAGTTCATTCTAAATTGTTAATATTAATATGGAACACAACATCTTTGTTTTTATATGCTTTTTTTAATAATTCTTTTGCATTAACTATCATAAACAAAATAAAAAACCAAACAAAATAAGTTTAGTTTTTATAGTCAGGTCTAATTGTTGTTCATGTTCCATCGGCATTGTGAAAGAATCTTCCATCTACAGTTAGTAAACGGTATAATTCCCCGCGTTTTTTTAGTAAAATTTCTTCATCAGTACTAGTATCAATACTTTCACTTCTTCATCTTTCTAATAGAATTTTTTGTATTGAATTAAATAAATTATAGAAATCTAAATTTTGTTTTTCATTTAGAATTTCTTCAGTAATATCAAGTAATGTTTTATATTCTTTTTCTTCTGTCATATAACCTCTTTATTTACAATAAGTATATATTTTACCTTGTATTAAATATATTATAATTATAAATACTTATTATTTAAATTTATTAGGAATTTTAAAAATATGAAATGTTAAAAAAACTCTATTTTTTCAACTAATAATAAGGTCTAAAAACTTAAAAATTCCGGCATTGTCAAGTCTCAAATCCCTTATTTTATTTTATTATTTTTTATTTTTTAGTTTAAATTAGTATAAAAACCCAAAAAATAAAAGTGTAGTATAATTAATATTGTATAAATAGAGCATTTATTTGCACTTTTTTATACGCTAAATAACATCACTTATTTGAAAGGGAAACAAATGTCTGTATTTGACAGTAAATTTAAAGGAATTCACGTTTATTCAGAAATCGGAGAATTAGAATCGGTTTTAGTTCACGAACCAGGGCGTGAAATTGACTACATTACACCAGCTAGACTAGATGAATTATTATTCTCAGCTATCTTAGAAAGTCATGATGCAAGAAAAGAACACAAACAATTTGTATCAGAATTAAAAGCTAACGACATCAATGTTGTTGAACTAACTGACCTAGTTGCAGAAACATATGATTTAGCATCACAAGAAGCTAAAGACAAATTAATTGAAGAATTTTTAGAAGACTCAGAACCTGTTCTTTCAGAAGAACACAAAATGGTTGTAAGAAACTTCTTAAAATCAAAAATGTCATCAAGAGAATTAGTTGAAATTATGATGGCTGGAATCACCAAGTATGATTTAGGTATTGAAGCAGATCACGAATTAATCGTTGACCCAATGCCAAACCTATACTTTACCCGTGACCCATTTGCATCAGTTGGTAATGGTGTAACAATTCACTACATGCGTTACAAAGTTAGACAACGTGAAACATTATTCTCAAGGTTTGTATTTTCAAATCACCCTAAACTTGTAAACACACCATGATACTACGACCCATCTCTAAAATTATCAATCGAAGGTGGAGACGTATTTATCTACAACAACGAAACCTTAGTAGTTGGTGTTTCAGAAAGAACCGATTTACAAACAATAACCTTGTTAGCTAAGAATATTGTTGCTAATAAAGAATGTGAATTCAAACGTATTGTTGCAATCAATGTTCCTAAATGAACAAACTTGATGCACTTAGACACATGACTAACAATGTTGGACAAGGATAAATTCCTATACTCGCCTATTGCTAATGATGTATTTAAATTCTGAGACTATGATTTAGTAAATGGTGGAGAAGAACCACAACCAATGGAAAATGGTTTACCACTAGAACAATTATTAGAATCAATTATTAACAAAAAACCTATCTTAATTCCAATTGCTGGTGAAGGTGCTTCACAAATGGAAATTGAAAGAGAAACTCACTTTGATGGTACAAACTATCTAGCAATTAGACCAGGTGTTGTTATTGGTTATTCACGTAACGAAAAGACAAACGCTGCCTTAGAAGCTGCTGGAATCAAGGTTCTTCCATTCCATGGTAACCAATTATCATTAGGTATGGGTAATGCACGTTGCATGTCAATGCCTTTATCACGTAAAGATGTTATGTAATAGTAACTATCTAAAATTATTGAATTTTATATATTAAAAATCCTCAGCAACAAGCTGGGGATATTTTTTTGATTTAAATTTTAGGGTTTAGCTTAATAGTTTTAAGCTTATCTACTTCAAGTTTTGTTATGAAATCATGCTTTATATCACCTGAAAATTCTTTTGGATCATATTCACTTTCGCCTCTAAACAAGATAATTTGGTTACCCCTGTTTTCAGAATTGTCACTTTCGACAATATGAATAAAATTAATTCCGATTAAATTAAATCTTGAATCTATTACCATCGAACCGCTTGAACCGCTATCAAGTGATTCGTTCTTTTCATTGTCAAGATATAGTGTTGTCATCTGTTGGAGAATATTTTTAGGCATTCCGTGTTCAGATACTTTTCCAAATGGTTTTTCATAGTCCATTCATTTATTGTCTATACTATTTCAATCTTTGTTTTCTTTTTCGTTATATCTTACCCATAAGCTATTAAAGTTATCTTTGTTATTTTTATCATTATCAACAACACGGTTTTTTGTTTCAATATAGCCACCTTGTGATCTGGCAGCATTTAATTTAATTGTTCCATTGACATCTGGAAAACCGAGCACAAAATGAGTTTGGATAGGGCTCTCGTGATTCTTTTGCTTATTTGTTTCATTACCAAAACCAATATATCAATCCTTTTCGGCTGGTGTTTCTAAAATTTCGTATAGGGTAGGAAATAGATCCCTTATATTATTTTTAGTGAATCTTAGTTTAAGAATTGCAAAATCAGCTCCGCCATTTTTAACTGTCCCAAGGCGGTTATTGACATCTGTGAGTTCATCAAAGAAATTTGTGACAGCCCGATTTGCTCTTAATCCTTTCGAGCTAAATCTTGGAGTGTAGTATATCCAATCTAAATACTGACTTTTTGTATCAGTACCCTGATGTGTGTTTAGCGATTTTTTAAAGTATTTTTGATAATCATTAATAATTTCACCATTATCCGCAGTTTCATAGTTATGCTTATTGAAATTAAAATTAGGGTCTAGTCTTCCAACAAAGTTATTAATATTTTTTTTATCTGTATTTTTGTTGTACACAATACTTTTGTCAAAGATATGAGTTAATGATGCAACGTGTGCATTGGTTGCAACTAAAAATTCATATTCTTCGCCGCCATTTTTATTGGTTGTTATTTTATTATCAATTCTATCTACAATTCATGCTGTCCCAGAAGTACTTGTATAGCGCTGCGAAGGACTTCCACCAAAGGGTGGTCGTACTGTATAAATACCTTTATAATTTAGTGAGAATGACCTATCATAGATGTATTGATAAAAATCATCATTTTTTCTTAGCAATGAATTGCTTGTGTTAAGTGTTAGATGTCTAAATTGTGCAGATTTAGTTTTAAATAATAATGTTATTTCGCCACTTAAATCATTATGTTTAGCCTTTATTTCTTCAATTTCTTGATTAAAGTCTATCATTTTTTTGATTGTATCTAAGTCGATATAATAAAGAAACTGACTTAGATTAGATGGAAGATAGCCAAAAGGGTTGTTTCTTATAATTCCCTTAATTTTATTAGCAGTATTCTCATCTTGTTTAATTTCGATAGAATTGTTTGGTATGGTATCAAAAGTGTCAAGGAACAAAGCTTTCATCATATGTTCTTTATTGTATCCATTAAAGAATTGACGTCATTTTTGTTCATCATTATCACCATATTCTCCATATATGCCAACTTCCTTAAGATAGTTTAAAAAACCAGGATCTAAGCGATTATTTGATAAATCTAAACCAGTGTTGTTATTAGCTGTTTTTAGATAGTTTTTAAATTCTTGAAGTTTCTTTTTATAATAAGGTGTTTGGGTGACAATAGCATTAGCATCATTGAATTTTTGTGTAGATTTATTGAATATTAAATCAAAACCTAAACTGTGCTTTGGTGAATCGGTTTTAGAATTATTAGTTGTTGAGTTTATATCGGTATTAAGTTTTTGAAGCTCATGGTTTCTAATAACCTTCTTAAATTTTTGGCTTAGATTATATAACTGTGTTTTAAATTCTTTTAGAGCATCATTTAATTCTTCGATGTTATTATTGTAATCTCTTTGGCGGTCGCGATATTTTATTAAGTTTGTATATGCTATTGCAAGCTTATGGCGTTCATCGACCAATTCAGGATCATTATCTGTTTTTTCAAAGAATTCATTTACTGTTGATATTTGTTTTTGAGCTTCGGCAAGTAATACTTGGCTATCATTTATTTTTTCATAGTTAGGAGCAGGTACATCTATGCCTGGTGATGGAGTTATATCTGGCACGTTTGGAGATGGTATTTGTGGTGCTTCATTTGAATTATTATTTTGCTTGTTTATTTCATTATTAATTTTTTGTGATAACTCGCCAAAAAGATCACGATAATCATTATTTGCGAAAGAAATTTTTTCTAGTTCATTTTTTAGTTTTTCTTGTTTATGAATGTCATGAATTGAAGATATATCATTATATAGTTTTGCTTTTGATTTATAAAAATCACTATTTTTTATATTTTTAGAAGTTTTAATTAAGGTTGATAATTTGTTTTTGATTGTTATTTCAATGTTAAGAGCATTTACATACGCAATTGCTTCTTGGTTATATTCATCAAAGATACTATTGGCATCATTACTAATTTGTTCTAGCTCATCTTCAGTTATATTGCCTTTTTTAATTTCATTTTGGTATTCATTATATTTAGGTAATCCATCAAGCTTTTCTATGTTTTTAGCAGTTTTGTCTAAAATTTTTTGAATTTCATTATCTAACTTTTTAATGATGTTGTCAATTTCTTTTGCATTAATATTTTGTTGGTTTAGTTGGTCTGACAACTCTTTTTTTAATGGATTTTTACTAGAAAGTCTTGAAATTAATTCTAATAATTTTTGCACATCCGGTTTCATTTGATGAGCAAGAATTTTTGCTTTAATATCTAATATTTTTTCTTCATTATCAGCACTACTTAATTCGGTTTTTAATTGCTTTTTTAAATTATCATCTTGAAAGGAATCAAGCAATATTTTTACATCAGATTTTAGCTTATTTAAGTAACTATTAACTTGATTTTTAATATCATTAAAATCGTCGACGTTTGCGTCTTTATTACTAAATTTTTGTTTTAATTCTTTGTATTTTTGCTTTGTTTTAGAAAGTTTATTAAGCAAAATTAACACTTCTTGTTTTAGAGTTGCTTTGTTTATTTCTAAATCTAGCAATTTCGAAATTTCTTCGATATTATTGTTCGTAGCTAATTTAGCTTTATTTGCTAGTTCTTCTTTATCATTGTTTGAAATATCAGATGCATTAATTTTTTCGATTAGGGCATTTATTTTATTTTTTAATAGTTGATCTTCAGTACTTATTTTTGATAGGAAATCAATAATATTTTTTTTAATTAGATTTATTTCTTCTAGTGTTTTAGCTTCACTTATTTGGATGATAAATTTTTCTTTTTTATCCTTACTTAAATCTTTTATCAAGGCATTTAGTTCTATTTTAGCTAATTCCAAACTTTTTGCTTTTTCTTGCAATATTAATTGTCTGTTAGTTTCTTCTAAAATATTTTTTAGGTTTGCAGCATTATTGTTATTTTGAAAACGATTGAGAAGATTATTTTTTATTTCGTTGTTTTTTAATTGATTAATTTTTGATAAAACAAATGCTCTATCTTCTTCTATCTGCTTTTTTATGTTTTTTAAAATAATTTGTAGAGTAGCATAATTTTTAGGCGAATATTGTCTAAATTTAGGATCATTAATTTGTTTTAAAAAATCTCTTTTGCTATCCTCATTCACTATGTTTGCAACTAAATTTTTAGCAGCCGTGATTAAGTCTTGTGTTTCTTGCTGCTGTTTATTGTTTTTTAAAAAAGTAGCATATCCTATTCCCACAGCAGTCCCTATAATACCTAGCATTGAAACAGTGGAAATACTTGCTATTAAAATCTTCTTCTTTTTGCTTTTTTGCATAAAAAACCTCAATATTAAATTTTTATCTTACGTAAAAGTGTTTTTATTATACCTAATTTTTACTTCTATTAAGCTAAAAAAGAAATGTATTTTAATACAAAAAAATTTTGAATTATCATAACAAAACGCCTTATTGTTGATCAAATTCAAATTTAAATTTCTATTTTTTTATATTTGTCAATCCTTTGGTATGTACTGAATCATTCATATAATTAATCCACCATATAAATTTCAGTCTTCTAACTTATTATTTTTTTACTAAAATTGTGTTAAAATTTGAAAGTACTTTTTATAAAAGTATCGATAGATTATGAAAAAACAAAATTAATTTATCAAACACTATTGTGAATTCAATCGCATGTGCCTTTTTTTGGTGTTGATTGTTAGAAACAATAGGGAGAAAAAAACAAACTTATTTTTATTTATTTCTTAAAAAAGGAGATTAAAAAAATGACAACAGAACAAAAACAAGTTGAACAAAAGCCAGTTGAACAAAAAACTGCAGTATCTAGCGAACCCGTTATTGTTTCAAGAGAAAAATTATTAGAAGCAGGAACATATTTTGGTCATAGAGTAAGCCGTTGAAATCCAAAGATGAAACAATACATTTATGGAAAAAGATCGGGTATACATATTATCGATATTGCTAAAACTCAAAAAACTTTAGAATATGCATACAAACTATTAAATAAAATGGCTCAAAAACCAATCTCATTTATTTGAGTTGGTACTAAAAAACAAGCTAAATCTGCTATTGAAGCAGCAGCAGCAAGAACTAATTCAGTTTATGTTACTGAACGTTGATTGGGCGGAACTTTAACAAATTCGCAAACAATTTTTAAGAGTGTTAAGGAACTTGACAGATTAGAAGCTTTGCAAAAAAATGGATATCAAGGATATACTAAAAAAGAAGGTCTTCTAAACGATAAGAAGATTGCTAAGTTGCAAAAGAACCTTGGTGGTATTAGAAAACTAGCTAATAAAGCGCAGATGCCACAAGTTATGATTGTTGCTTCACCTGTTGAAGATGAAATTGCTATTAGAGAAGCAAAGAGAAAAGGTTTAAAAGTTTTTGCAATTCATGATACAAATTCAAATCCAGATTTAGTAGATTTTGTTATTCCAGCAAACGACGACTCGGCAAAATCATTAACTTTAATTATTACAATTTTAGCTGATGCTATCGCTTCTGCTAGAGGTGGTTCTCAATTATTTGCTTATAAAACTAATGAGGAAATTGTTTTACCAGAAGATCCTAGAACAAGCGAAATGAGAGAAATGAGAGAAAGAAGATTTAATAAACCAGTAGAATCTTCGAAAACACCTGAGGAAAAATAAATTATCTCAAAGTATAAGAAAGGGTATATATGTCAATCGATTTAAATAAAATTAAAGAATTAAGAGAAAGAACGAATTTAGGATTTTTAGATGTTAAAAAAGCGCTTGAGGCTAATGACAATGATGTTGAAAAATCAATCGACTGATTACAAGAAAGAGGAATTTTAAAGGCTGCTAAAAAAGCTGGAAGAATCGCAGCCGAAGGTATCGTTAGAGCTGTTGTTAAAGATAACGTTGCAGTTATATTTGAACTTAATTCTGAAACAGATTTTGTTTCTAAAAATGAATTATTTATTGAATTAGCAAATAAAATCGGTGAATCATTGTTGGTAAATGATTTTACCAGTGATGAAGAATTGCAGGCAATTAAAATTGATGGTGTTTCAATCGAGGATCAAACTAGTTTATTAACAGCAAAAATTGGTGAAAAAATAACATTAAGAAGAGCGCTAAAATATGTTGCTAAGGAAGGCGAAATTGTGGCCGGCTATACTCATGCTAATAATAGAGTGGCAACGATTATTATGGGTAAGGGTATGAATGCTGAAGCATTAAGAAATGTATCGATGCATATCGCTGCCCTTAACCCATCTTATTTAACAGAACAATGTTTGTGTCCAGTTGAGTTAAAGGGTATTCATGATATGTTGGATGCATCACCTGCTCTAGCAAATAAGCCTGAAAAGATTCAACAATCTATTAAGGAAGGTTTACTAAGAAAACAATTAAACGAAAAAGGTGTTTTATTATATCAACCCTTCGTAATGGAAGATACTAAAACTGTTGGACAGTATCTAAATGATTCTCACTTGACTTTAGTTAGTGCTAAAAGATATGAGGTTGGTGAAGGAATAGAAAAGAAAACAGTTGACTTTGCCGCAGAAGTTGCCGAACAAATGGCTAAATAATAATTAAGATTAACTACCAAATTATGTGGTAGTTTTTTTATGCTAATTTAAAACTAGAAAGACAATCTATGATCAATTCTTTGAGTTCTTTTACAAACTTAGGTTTATCATCTTTAGATAAACACATTTTGGAGAACTTTAACACCTTATTTTTTATCTTTAGCATTACGCTTGAGAACTAATTAATTAAATACAGAAGTTAAAGAACTTTTTTGTTGCATGTCTAAGTTAGCTTAATATAATTTAGCCTAAATTTTAGGAATATTTAAATATTGTTTTGGTGATTCAAAAATAAATGAATTAATTAAGTTAGAATCATTTTATAAATTTATATTTATGTTAACAATGTAATGTAATTTGAGTATTTTTTGTAAAAAAAATATGGCTAGTTATGTAAAACTAACTATATTTTTTAATTGTCACTTTCCTTTATTAATATCTATTTTTGATTCTTTGATAATTCTTTTTATTTTTAGCAAGATATGAATTAACAATATCCTCTTCTTGAATATCAACCAATAAGCCTAAACCTAAATAAGCCTCATATGCCTTTAAGACCTTATCTTTGTCTTTGGTATTTAAAAGTTCGGTAAAAAGTTTGTATGTATATGCCAATTGAAGTGTAAAATTTTTGTGCTTAATGTAGGGGTTGATAATTGGACTTATACCTTTTGGATATGCAATACTAGTTATAAAATGAATTCCATCAGCAAACTCCTCTAGCATCTTTTCGCGATCTATAACTTTATTTTTTTTTCAATATTTGAAGGCCTTAACTTCGTTGGCAAATTCTCCCAATTCAACTAATAGAGCAATAACAATTTTTGTATCAAAAAAACGAAAATCCTTTTTTGAAATGGTTTCAGAAAAAGCCTTATCCAGGTCAATTTGCAACATAAAAATTTCTTTTAAATCCATAGCAATAATTATTATATTCCCAATCATAAAAATAAAAACTTTTTATTTATCAATTAGTTAATTTTACATTTTAAAATTAAAAAGAAATAATTATGATTTTTTATTTTTAACATTATTTTAAAAATATAATTTATAATTATTAATGCTTTTATGCTCCAGTGGCGGAATGGCAGACGCAGTTGACTCAAAATCAACCGGTTAAGAGCCGTGCTGGTTCAAGTCCAGTCTGGAGCACCATATAAATAATTTACCTTTCACAAATGTAGATACAGAATACTTATAATACAAATATAAGTATTTTTTTATTATAATTTATCTTAATAAATAAATAAAATACCAAAGGTGGTTTAATGAATAACAGAAAACAAGAATTAAGAAAGTTAAAACGGCTTGATTTACATTCAAGTTGATATTCGATATTAACCATTGCTGTCATTATCATTGTATGAGCCTTAATTATTTATATGGTTACCATATTTGAAAATAAATATTCAAGTGATAGTACTTTTAAAATATTTAACGATATTACTGTCAGTATTATTGCTGGTTTAATTTCGGGAATATTATCAATATTGCTAGCTTTTATTTTTCTTGATTTAATTAAAAGAGCTAAGATAAAGGATTATTATTCATATTACTGTTATCTAAAGTCGATGGCTAATAAATCAAAATTTGTTTTTTTAAAGGACCCTAGAATTCCCTTTGCCTTGTATTCCAAGAAAGAACAAGAATTGACTAAAAATGATATTATTTTGATTACCGCTGAAATATTGGGATATTCACATGAATCGCCTCATTTTAAGAATTTGGAAAAAGAAATAGAAACAGACTTTGCTATGCATTCATTTATGACTCCTGACTTTATAAAGCAAAAAAAGATTGCAATTTTGAGAATACTTATGTTTGATATTTTGATTCCATTGGCTATAATGAGTATTTTGATTGCTTCTGTTATTATCTTTTATAATAGACATCATGAAGAAAAAAACATCCCATTATCAGCAATATCAAGAATGCTAATTATAATTATTTCTAATGTTTTTTCGCTAGCCATTTCGACAACTATATATGAATTTTATATTTTAAAACAAGTCAAAAATTATCAAACCTTTAATGATTTTTATCTGCTATCGTTTAATAATTTTGGGTATAAATTCTTAAATTCATCGATTGTTAGAAATTATTAAATAATCATATATTTTACAAATTGTTATTAAAAAAAGTTTAACTAGCTTTTCAGTTAGTTAAACTTTTTTAAGCTTCTGAAATCTATACTTAAAATCTTTAAAAAAATAATTAGAGCTAAATAATTATAAATAATATAGTTTTATATCTAGTCTTTATAATATAATTTAAAAAACATATTTAGGAGTATATTTTATGAAAAAAATATTAGTTATAAATGCAGGATCTAGTTCTATTAAATGAACATTGTTTAACGAGAAATTGGTTGTTGAGGCTAAGGGAATTGCTCAACGCATTAAGTTGAAACAAGGTATTCTTACATTGAAATATAAGGAAATTAATAAAGATTTTGAAATACCTCTTCCTACGTTTTTAGAAGCTGTCAAACAATTGGTAAAACAGTGAAAAGAATTCAATATCATAAAGGATTTTAATGATATTGAAAAAGTAGCATTTCGTATTGTGAATGGTGGTCCAAAATTGCAAAAAACAACCCTTATCGATGAAGAAAAAATCGAAATTTTAAAGCAATCAATAGATTTGGCACCAGTTCACAACCCTGGCGCAATTGAAGCAATTGAAGCATTCAAAACTTTATTACCTTCTGCAAAAATGTCAATGCATTTTGATACTACATTTCATCAAACCATGCCTAGGATCTCGTATTCATATCCTATAAATAAGGATTTAGCAAAGGAATTAAATATTAGAAAGTATGGATTTCATGGATTAAATCATAATTATATTACTTTAAAGTGCCAAGAAATTTTAAATAAAAAAGACGTTAACATAGTTAGTTTACATATCGGAAATGGTGCAAGTTTATGTGCTGTGCAAAATAGTCAGTCAATTGATACGAGTATGGGTTTTACACCGCTCGCTGGTATTATGATGGGTACTAGATCAGGAGATTTTGATCCATCGATTATCCCATTCATTTTAAAGCACAAGGATATAAGTGTTGAAGAACTATTTAAATTATTCAATGAGCAGTCTGGTATGTTGGGCGTTTCTGGTATTTCATCTGATCTAAGGGATATTCAAAAGGCCAAGGTAACTAATTCAGATGCGCAATTTGCTCTTGATTTATATACTCAAAGAATTGCCGATTATTTAATTACCTATTTAAATAGAATTACAGAAAAAGTTGATGCTATAGTATTTACTGCAGGCGTTGGCGAAAATGACGACTATATAAGAAGTGAAGTTATAAATAAAATAAATATTGTTAATCTTTCACTAGATAATAAGAAGAATCAATGCCGAGAATTTAGTGATTATAAGATTATTTCTGATGCATCAAGCGCTATTCCTATTTATGTAATTCGTGCCGAGGAAGAACAATTCATTGCAAATGAAGCAATAAATTTATAGTTTGATTTAAAGTAGCCTTATAAAGCTACTTTTTTTCTAGGTATTGCAATGATTTTGAAACAATAAGCAATCATGATTAATTAATATATAATTAATAAAGATATTAAATTTTAATTAAAGGAGTTAATGTTGCTTCGATTATTTAGATACATGGACCATAAGTATAAAATTTTATCAATTATAACCATTTTGCTAACATTACTTCAAGTTATCTGTTTTTTATTTGTGCCGATTTTCATTGGAAATTTATCTAATTTAATCGCACAAAATTCATTTTTACAATTGCATAAAGACCAAACAAGTATATTAGATTATTCTAAAATCAATATTCTTAGATTGTTTACAATTGAAGGAACACTCTCTTATTCTATAAAGTGGTTTACCTCATATTTTGCTCTTGTGTTATTAATTGGAACAATAGTAACCTTATTAGGGTCTATGCTTGCTTCATATATTTCGACAGGTGCTGCAAAACATATTCGAAAGTCGTTATGACAGCATTTAACAATTCTTTCGGAAAAAGATATTGAGTTTTTTAGTCATTCAAAAATTTTAACAAGATTTACTATCGATATATCTAGGATACAAATTGGAATTTCCTCTGGTTTAAGATTAAGCATTATCGGCCCTTGCAATTTAATTTTTGGGTTAGTTTTTGCTTTGCTAACTGATCTGAATCTTTCAATTACATTAGGCGCTTTTGTTCCTGCATTATTTGTTATTATGGCAATAGCAGGAATGTCTTCTATGAGATTATTTCCAAAGGAACAAAAAGCATATGATGAAATTAATAATGAAGCAAGAGAAAGTATTTTAGGTGTAAGAGTTATTAAATCATATAATCTTGAAAATGTTCAATTAGATAAGTTTCAAAATAGTAATAAAAACTGGTCGAACGTAGCTAAAAAATCTTGAATTATTTATCATATTACTTTTTCATTTATTAATTTGTTTGCAAATATTGTGACTTCATGTATATTATTAGCCACTGGCTTTATTATTAGATCAAGAATTAACCAAGGTTCTTATGGTGTGATAACTGATCTGAAAGTTTTTAAGGATTTTAGCGATGTATTATCCTTATATAAAACAAAGATATCTAATGCTACAACATTTATAAATTATGTAATGTTTATTACTATTGGGGTAGTTATGTCTTCATTTGCAGTCTTTTTAATTTCTCGTGGAAATGTTTCATCAAAAAGAGTTATTGAAATCTTAAAAAAAGAAGCAGATATAGATTTTATAAAATCTAATAAAGTTATTACTAAAGGTGAAATTGAATTAAAAAATGTTTCATTTAAGTATCATGAAGAATCTGAAAACTTTGTTATAAAAGATATTAATTTAAAAATAAATCCAGGTGAAAAAATCGGGATAATAGGGCCGACCGGATCAGGCAAGACAACGCTTGCTAGATTACTTAGCCATGAATTTAAAACTATCCACGGAAGCATTAGCATTGATGGCAATGATATTAATGAAATTGATACAACTTCTTTGCGAAAAAATATTTCATTTGTTTATCAAAAACCAATTTTGCTTTCTGGAACTATTAAGTCTAATTTATTAATGGCAAATAACAAAGCTACACAAGAAGATTTAGAATATTTTGCAAAATTAGCATTTGCTTATGATTTTATAAATGCATACAATGATGGATTTGAGCATGAGGTTCTTAAAAATGGATCAAATTTGTCAGGAGGACAAAAACAGAGAATTTCAATAGCTCAAGGCCTTTTAAAGCAACCAAAGATTTTGATATTAGATGATGCAACATCTGCTCTTGATACTAAAACTGAGAAAATGGTTAAGGATAATATTGATATGCATTTTTCTTCAAGAAAAATTGTAACTATTATTATTACACAAAAAATATCATCAATTATTGATGCTGACCGAATACTGGTAATGGAAAATGGTTTGATAAGCGATATCGGGACACATAAAGAGTTATTAAAAACTTCAAAGCTATACCTAGAAATAGCAAAAACACAGTTAGGAGGTTTAGATGTATAATTTGGATCCTCTTAAGGTGGATGATAAGCAACAAAGTTTAACAAAAACCCAAAAAAAGAATATTCAAAAGCAAAGAAGAAAAATAAAAAGAGACGCTTTCAAAAGATTAATTTGGTATTTGAATTATAGAAAAGGAAATCTTTTTTGGATAATTGTCTTTTCAGTTTTTTCGGCCTTATGTTTAACTACCGGTACTTTCTTTTTAGGATATTTTATTGATAATTTTTTATCTGCTTCATTTCTTGTTGGCGAAATAAAATCTTTAGTACCAGAATATGTTGATAATTTTAATATTTCAAGCTTTGTGTGACATTTTGTTTTACTTATATTAATATTTGTTTTTCAGCAAATTTTTTCGTTAATTTCAAATGTTTTATCAGTTAGAGCCTCAATTTTGTCATGTTTAATTATGCGAGAAGATGCTTATAAGGCAATTATGAAAATGCCTGTTTCATTTTTTGACTCAGTTAAGACTGGCGAATTAATGTCTATACTAACTAGTGATATTGATAATATAAATAATGGTATGACTGGAAGCCTTAATACTATTATTATAACTTTTACAACAATCATTTCATCCTTTGGATTTATGTTTTACTATTCTGCTTATTTAACTCTAATTACTCTATTTTTAATGCCTTTAATGCTTTGTTTTGTTTTTATTGTTTTAAAGAAGGCTAATCCACAATTTAGAAAGCAACAATCACGTGTTGCTTCATTAAATGGGTTCATTGAAGAAAACCTTGCTGCACATCATTTAATTAGATCACTTGATTTTACTAAACAAATTGAAGACGAGTTTATTATTAGAAATAATAAATTATATAGTTCATCTCTTAAGGCTAATCTGTATATTGGTTTAATGTGACCTCTTGGCAATGCTGTTATTAATATATTGCAATTAATTATCGTTGTAATCGCTTCTGCATTTACGGTTGCAAATATTGGTACAGGCTCTAATTCTAATTTTACGCCCGGGGTTATTATTACATTTGTTTTATACATAAGAGTTATGGCTAATAGTATTGTTCGTGTTTTTGAGAATCTTTCGTCTATTCAATTGGCGCTAGTTTCAGCAGTTAGAGTAATGAATTTGGCTACATTCAAACCACTTGTTGATGAAACCAAATTAAGGTCAATTAATTATACAAAAGGAAATGTTTCATTTATGAATGTTGATTTTTCCTATACAAATGATGTTAATAATCTTCAATTAAAAAATGCTTCATTTATGGCAAAAAAAGGCCAAGTATTTGCTATTGTTGGCCCTACTGGCGCTGGTAAAACTACGATTATAAATCTTTTAAGTAAGTTTTATTTACCGCTATCTGGTAACATTGAAATTGATGAAAATAATTCGCGCGATATTAAAGAACAAAGTTGAAGACAACAAATATCGATTGTTTTGCAAGATACATTTTTATTTAAAACCACAATTATGCAAAATCTTCGTTATGCTAATCCAAATGCTACTGATGATGAAATAAAGGAAGCTGCAAAAATTTCGCACGCAGATGAGTTTATAATGCGATTAGGAAATGGATATGAAGAAATTATTGAAGAAGGTGGTGCTAATTTATCGCAAGGTGAAAGACAATTAATTGCTATAACACGAGCAATCATTGCTAATCGAAATATTTTAATTCTTGATGAGGCAACTTCTAATATTGATACGAGAACCGAAAAAATAATTCAAAAAGCAATGATGAAATTAATGAAGGGTAAAACTTCGTTTATTATTGCTCATAGACTTTCGACTATTTTGAGCGCAGATAAAATTTTGGTTGTTAATAATGGCGAAATTGTTGAATCGGGTACCCATAAGGAATTATTAGCTAAAAAAGGTTTATATGAAAAAATGTATAATTCATCATTCAGGGAAGACTAGCACCTATTTGTTTGCTAACTAATAAAGCCATTTTTTCATGGAGCTAAATTAAAAAATCTGGTTTAAATCCAGATTTTTTTGTTAAAGCAATAATCTTTGTTATATCTTTTAAAAAAACCTAATTTTACTTTTTAAAAGTTTTACAATTTTCTAAAATTTTGTTAATTTCATCTTGACATATTTCTCTGATTTCGCCCAGATTCAAATTATTATCTAATTTTAGTGTGCCTATTGATATTCTTTTTAGGTAGGTTATTTTATAACCAAAAAAATTTAGCATTTCCTTAACTTGATGAAATTTACCTTCATAAATAGTTATATAGGCAGATTTAGAGTCTATAAAGATAAACTCATATCTTTCTACATGATAATTATTTGCAATGATAATTGGTTTGGGATAGTGATTTTTTATTTTGTCATCAAAAGGTTTATTAGTCTGAAAATAATATGTTTTAGGTATTTCGAATTTTGAGTTCATAATTTGGTGGCCTAAAAAACCATCATTACTTATTATTAATAATCCCTCTGTGTCTTTATCAAGTCTACCATATGAAAAAAATTTATTGGGATCAAGGTCAATAATTTCGAAAATTGTTTTACTTTTTTTATCAAAATTTGCCGTTATGTATCCTGATGGTTTGTTGAAAACAAAATATTGTTTTTCTTTATATTCAACTAGCTTACCATCAATCATAATTGTATCATTATTAATATCAACACAAATTGGCTTAAGGATTGATTTATTATTTATTAGAACCCTTTTAGCTTTTATTATTTTTTTGCATTCATTTCTTGAAATGTTGAGGTATCAAGAAATGATTTTTTCTATTCTTATTTTCATTATATTTCATCTTGTATTCTATTTAGAGCATTAATGTAAATTTCGAGCGATTTTTTTATTTCTTTGAATGTGAAGCATTCGTTTGGTCCATGCATTAAATGCATATATTTTGTTGAACCAAAGGCTACGCAATTATTAACTATACGTGCGTAGGTCCCTCCACCAATTGCTAATGGTAGCTCTTTGGTATTCATTGCTTCATTATATGTTTGCATTAGTAATTTTATTAATTTGCTTTCTGGTGACATAAACATAGAATTTTTAGTTCCAACTACTTCAAAATGTACATCTGAAAAATTGCATGAAAGGTATTTTTTTATAGAATTTGTAACCTCTTCAACAGAATGGGTTGCCGGGACTCGCAAATCAAAAGTTATGATATGTTTGTCAGAGGTTGTTTTGATAATACCAAGATTAGCACTAAGGCTACCCGAGAAATCATCATAGTCTGGAAAAATATTTTTTAATCTAAAATCACGAGTTTCTAAATTTTCACTAATAAATTTTATTAGATTATATCTTAACAATTGGGGATGTTTTTCTTTTAGTTCTAGGATTGATTTGATAATAGCATTATCACCTTTTTCTGGCGTTGAACCATGACCACCCTTCCCTAGTACACTGTGTAGCTTTCCGTTGTATATATATTCAGTTTTGTCTGGTATTTGATTTACAACATTTCCGGCATTTATTTCAAGATTATCAATTTTATTAAAAATAAAACTAACTTGATATATAAGTTTTTCGGCAAAAATAAGTGGTCATTCTCCGTCAGGAGTATATGAAACATATGGATGGCCGAAGTCTGCAAGATAAAATTTCATTGATTTCATAGTTGTCTCTTCGGAAATCCCAAAGATAATTCGAATAGACCATTCATCATTGACTAGACCATTGTCTTTGAGATATTTCATTGCATACATGTTGATGATTGCAGGACCCTTGTCATCAAGACTACCTCTACAAATTATTTCATTATCAGTGATTACTGGAACAAAGGCGCTAGTTTTTCATTGCTTTTCATCGCCAGCAGGAACAACATCCAAGTGAGCTAAAATACCTAGAATTTTTGCCCCATTACCAATTTGTGCATATCCATATCGATTGTGTGGATCTTTATATGTTTCAAAGCCAAAAGAATCAGCTAATTTTAGGGCATAGTTTAAAGCATTATCAGCGTTTATACCAAATGGGTATTTTCCTTCTTGCTCTATACTGATGGAAGGAATTTCGCATAAGTTTGCAATGTTTTTTATCATTTTATCAAACGCTTCTTTTTCTTGCTTAAATTGAATATATTTTTTCATTTTAAATCCTTAAAATAAGATTAATTTTTAACTAATTTTATAGCAATTCCTTTGTTTTGAAAGACGTAATTATCGTCATGTTCAAAATAGACCTTTATTAATTCAGGATAGTCAGTAAATGGGTTACGATTTCTTTGATGTTTATAAACACCATTGTTTCTATCGATATCAAATTGTGAAATTCCATCTAATTTATTTCATTTTAAATAAGTTTCTAAATATTTTTGTTTTATTTGATTTATGCCATTTTCTTCAAAAAATACTCTTTGTGCGGAGTGGTTGTTTGTAATATTTTTGTCTCTATAAGTTAACACAAAATAGAAGAAGACTCTTGCTATATCACCTTTAAATTCATCTATTACTTCAAAAACCTGCTCTCCATCTTCTTTTCCAATTCCTAACTTTGAACCATTGCTTGAAACTATTTTGCCATTTTGAGTTTCTCCATATGGTAAATTACCATGGATAGCATTGACTTTTTTATCTGATGGTCAAACATGGTGAGCATCATTTCTCATTGGCCCTTGTTTTGCAAATCAGGATTGTGCAATGATATGTTCACGATTCATACCTTGCCCCTCTTTATTTCCAATGTCACGATATTTGCCAAATTCAAAGTTGTATTTGTCTTTTCCCCCAATTATTTCCGTATATAGATCTAAAACTGTGCCATCTTTTTCATAATACTTATCAACGAATGCATCAACATAAGTATTGTGCAACTTTGCATAAGCAGCTCTACCGACACCCGTTTTGTCTCGGTTTTGTAGTTGAATCATAAAAAGTTTGTCTCTTAATTCTTGTCCACTTAACCCATTTAGTGATTCATAAAATTTATTCGAGTTATCATATTGGATGTGAAATCCATTATTTGTGGTTGGGGCAGCGCCATTTCTTGCCAAGGTGTTATTATCTTGTTCTTGTTGTCTATTATCTTTCTCTTTCTTATCGGGAGTAATAGGATTATTCTCGCTTCCTGCTTCTGATTTTTTATCATTTGGATTTGCTGAAGGACTTATTTCCCTTAGAGTTTCATTATTTAATATTTCAATTTCCTTAATTAATGAATCAAAGTTTTTAGAGTTTTCCTTGCTTTCTATAATCTCTAGCTTGTTTCATAGCTTATTTAATTTTTCATTATCTTTTATTTTAAGGATGTTTTTTAGAAGTTCTTCTTTTTTATTTAGATATTTTTTTTCATTTTCAGAAGTTTGCGTTTGCGTTGAACATGAGGACAAAATCAAAAATGTTGTTGGTAACGTTAGCGTTGTTAAATAAATCATTATGTTTTTTGAATAAGTTTTTTTCATATTAATAATTTCCTTAGAATAAATTGGTTAACATTTTAATTATAATACTATTTAATTTTTAGCGTTTTTATAATACTCTAATATGCCTTAAAAGAAGGTTAATACTCATGACATAGAAGTTGTGTTATTTTATATTAATAGCAATGTTCTTAACATTAAAAAAACACACCACAGTGTGCTTAAAAGGTTACAAAATATATTATTATTGTGATTTTGCTTCAGCTTTTCTTGCTTCTCTTCTTAGGTCGCGGGCTCTTTCTTTAGCTAATTTGTGAGCTCTTTTTTCAGCTTTAACCTTATTTGCTAATCTAACGTCTTTTCTCATCGCATTTCCTTTCAATATTTGCTAATTTTATTACTTTAGAAGGATAGTTAATATTATAACTATTTTTTCTTAATTTGCTCAACTTTTTGCTCGATCAAATCAAAATCAATATCATCCATTGCTTTTATTTTTTCTTCAAGCGATAATGATTTCTTTAAATGTTCCTTATTTGATATTTTATGATTAAGTTCTTTGAAGTCATTGGCCGCATCAAAAAGGTTAATTTGATCTTCTTCATCAAAGATTTGGTTATTAATCTTTAATGAATTAGTGTAATAATTTTTTTTAAATAGTGTTGTTTCAGTTGTTTCTTCGATGCTGCTATTTTTTGTTAAATTATCTTGAAATTTCAGTTTTAGAATTTCTTTTTGTTTACTATCATCTTCAATAAGTTTGTTTATTTTTATATGCTGAATTAAGTAACCCGAATTATTTAATTCATTGCTAAATTTATTTAATTTTTCGATCTTAATTTTATCACCTTGACTGCACTTAAAATCAAGTTTTTGTGTTTCATTATTTTCATTTGTTATTAGTAATTCAAGGTTTTTAGTATTTACTTCTAGACATTTTGGAATGCAATTGATATTTTTTAAACAGTTGAATAATTTGGTCCCACGGTTTGCGCGCCCTGTATATTTTATGTCCCTCATATTTCATTGTTTATACATTCCGCCTTCAGTTATCATTGTTACTACATTTAAAGGTAAACAAGTTGTAAAAGTAGACACAAAAATTTCTTCATTTGTTTGTAATTTAGGCAATAGTTTTATGCCTTGCGCTTTGAGGGCTAGATCAGTTGAAAAAACATTTTCATTTAATAAGAAATATGAACCATTATTAAGCAGTATAAAAATATCCTTCTCATCATTGCCAATTTTTGCATCGATTAATTCATCATCATTATTTTTAAAATTTATACAAATTCTCTTCTTGTTTAATACTTTTGAATTAAAGCTAGATATCTTTACTTTTTTAGCGAAACCATATTTTGTTATTAGTATAATGTTAGCATATGATTCATATGATGTTATTTCCATTACTCGAATAATTTTTTCATTGCTATCAAGATTCACTAATGAAGATATATGCACACCCAATTCTTTTCATGAATTATCTTTTAAAATATGTGCTTCAATGATGAAAAAATTTCCCTTGTTAGTAAAGAAAATTAATTTTGAAAGAGAATTAATTTCATCATAATATTTAATTGCATCTCCTTCTTTTAGTTTATATGTAGCAAAGTCGTTAGCATTATAAATTTTTGTACTAATTTTTTTGATATAGCCTTCTTGAGAAATAAAGAAATAAAAATTTTCATTTTTAGCAAGAAGTTTATGATCAATATCTTTATTTATGCCTTCTTCTTTAATTATGGTTTTTCTATCCTGTGCATATTCAATTTTTATTTCAGTTAGTTGTTTTATTAAGAAAATATTAAATTCGTAGTTATCACTAAGTAAGGTTTTACATTGTGTAATTAGAGCTTCAAGGTTAGCTTTTTCTTGCTGAAATTCAATTTGATCCATTCTTGAGAGTTTATATAGTCTTAGCTCAGCTATGGCGGTTGCCTGAATTTCACTAAAATTAAATGCCTTTATTAGTGAAAGAATTACACCTTTTTTGGAATTATCACTTTCCTTGATTAATTTGATAACTTCATCAGAAATTTCTGCTACTCTAATAAAACCTTCAACGATTTCATGGCGTAATTTATATCTTTGAAGATCGTATTTTATTCCATTGGTATTTATTTGTTTTGAATGCTCAAGAAATGCATATAATGCTTTGTAAAGTGATAATAGGCTGGGTGCATTTTTATATATAGCTAGCATATTGTAATCATAATTAACTCTTAGTTTAGTTTTGTTCATTAGATATATCATGATTGCCTCGGCATTTGCATTTTCTTCAAGTTCAATGTATATTGACAATCCATCGCGATCAGATTGATCTCTAATTTCTTTAATTCCAGAAATTACTTTTGAAGAAATGATTGTATCAATTTCAAAAACCATTTTCGACTTAACTACACCAAAGGGAATTTCAGTAATTTCTATGCCAACAATGTTTTCTTTTTTGTCATAAACATAATTATATTTTGAGGATAGTGCAATTTTTCCTCTTCCGGTCATAAAAGCATCGTGGATTCCTTTGGTCCCGTTAATTATGCCTCCGGTCGGAAAGTCAGGGCCTTTAACATAATTCATTAATTCGCTAGTGGTGATATTTGGGTTTTTAATCATAGCAATTAAGGCATCAATTAGTTCCCCTAAATTATGGGGTGGAATTTGCGTTGCAAAGCCTGATGCAATCCCCATTGCTCCATTTACTAGCAAATTAGGAAAAAGGGTCGGCAAGACAACAGGTTCATATTCTGAATCATCAAAGTTTGGAATCATTGGTACTACTTTGCGCTCCAAATCTTTTAGCATTAGTTCTGTTATTTTTTCTAATCTTGATTCTGTGTAACGCATAGCAGCAGCAGGGTCATCATCAATGGAACCCTTATTTCCATGCATTTGCACAAGCGGATAATTGCTTTTTCATTCCTGCGCCATTCTTACCATTGCTTCATAAACAGAACTATCGCCGTGTGGGTGATATTTACCTAAAACATCCCCAACAATCCGCGCCGATTTTTTGAATGCCTCCTTGTTTCTAAGTTTTAGATTTCACATTGAATAAAGGATACGACGTTGTACTGGTTTTAAGCCATCTCTGGCATCGGGTATTGCACGCTGTTGAATAACATATTTTGAAAAACGGGCAAAACTATCGCTCATAATGTCGACCATATTCTTATCAATAATATTTTCAATTACTTGGTCATAATTATTTTTATTTTTCTTGTCCATAAGTCGTGCCTCATTTATTTTTTATTAATTTCAAATTCATCAATACTTGAAAAGTCGATGTTATTATTGATTCAATTTTTTCTTGCCTCCGAATCATCACTCATAAAGGTAGTTATATACCTTTCTATTAATGCTTGCTGATCGATGCCTACCTTAATGATTGAACGAGTTGCAGGATTCATCGTTGTTTCTCAAAGTTGGTCAGCATTCATTTCTCCAAGCCCTTTATATCTTTGGATTTCGTAGTTTGTATATTGCGACGTTATTTCTCTTAGTTGTTCTTCGTCTCAAGCGTAGAAATATTTGTTATTTGAGTTTTTAATTGTTATTTTATATAATGGGGGCAAAGCGATATATACCATTCCTAATTCAATTAGTTTTTTCATATATCTTCAGAAAAATGTTAATAAAAGCATTTGGATATGGGCTCCATCAACATCCGCATCAGTCATAATAATAATTTTTCCATATTGTGAATTCTTGGCATCGAATTCGCTACCAATTCCAGCTCCAATCGTGTTAATAATTGTTGCAAGTTCTTTATTTGCAAGGACATCAACTAATTTGGCTTTATCAGTATTCATTACAACCCCACGTAAGGGAAGAATGGCTTGAGTCATTCGATTTCTGCCCATTTTAGCTGACCCTCCGGCTGAATCACCTTCGACTAAAAAAAGCTCTTTGATTGTTTTGTTCTTTGTTTGTGCAGGAGTTAATTTGTTTGAAAGAATTTTTTTTGAATCGAGTTTATTCTTTACCTTTCTAGCTTCATTTCTAGCATTTCTTGCCGCAATTCTTCCGTCATATGTTCGCTTAATTTTCTCGATGATTTTGTCAGCTTCTTGCTTGTTTTCATTTAAAAAAAATGTAAATTTTTCACTAAAGAAATCTTCAACAGATTCCCTTGCTTCAGGCGTTCCTAATTTATCCTTAGTTTGCCCAACAAATTCAAGAATACTTTCAGGAATTTTTAGTGATACTACAGCAATTATTCCCTCTCTAACATCTAATCCATCAAAATTAATTTTTGTTTTAGAACCTGAATTTTTTGCATACCATTCATTAATTGTTTTGGTTAATGCAGATTTAAATGCTGTTTCATGAGTTCCTCCATCCCTAGTTTTAACATTATTGACAAAGGAATATATTGATTCACTATAGTTTTCAGTATACGCTAACGATATTTCAACCTCAATATTGTTTTTTGATTTTCCTGACGCAAAGAAAATTCTACTGATAAATTTTCGGCCCTCACCAACAAAGTTGATATATTCTTTAATTCCTTCATTGGTTTGAAAAACAACATTTTCGTTAGTATTTTCATTGATATAGTTGATTTTCAAATTTGATATTAAGAAACTGGCCTCTCTTAATTTTTCTTTAACTGTTTCAGATGAAAATTTCGCTTTTTTAAATATTGAATAATTAGGTCAAAATTGAACCCTAGTTCCACGTTTTGTAGTTGGTCCTATAATTGTTGTTTTAGTTGTAATTTTTTCTTGTTCAAAAGATGTGAAGTATTCTTTTTTGTCACGATAAACGCTAACTTCAACCTTAGAACTAAGGGCATTTACTACTGAGGACCCAACGCCATGAAGTCCTCCACTAGTTTTGTATGCCCCATCGCCAAATTTACCGCCAGCATGTAATTCGGTAAATACTAGTTCAACACCACTTTTTCCTGTCTCATGTTTATTGATTGGAACACCTCTTCCGTTGTCTTCAACAATAACAGACCCATCACTTTTTAATATTACCTTAATATTATTAGCATATCCGGCTAATGCTTCATCAATAGCATTATCAAAAATTTCTCAAATTAGATGATGTAATCCGTTTGAATCAGTAGAACCAACATACATTCCAGGTCTTTTAATAACTGCCTCTAAACCCTTTAAAACTTTTAAATCTTTTGCTTCGTAATTAGTTGTACTCATGATAATTAATTATATATTTTTTGAATATTTAAATAAAAATTAAAAAATATAAAGACACAAATGAGTGTTTTATAGACGTTGGTTTTTATTGTTTTCTTCCAGTTCTTGGTTAATCATATGAATATCTGCATTCATAATTTTTTCACCCAAAAAGATAATAGCAATTTTGTTAATTATTTTATTTTTAGTTATTTTATATATTTTTGCAAATGTGATTTTAATGATATATCTAATTAAGAAAAAACAGGTAAGTCAGCTAATAAATAGTATGATAGTGATGCTAATTAAAACTATAAAATTATTTGATTGCATTAGAAAATGTTTTCCATTATTTAAAATAAGATAAACAATTCATGCTGTAATGAGAATGATAGGAATAATAATTGCATAAATGCATAAAGCAAGAAAGAAAATGTAATTTCTTTTAAGTTTTGGATATTTTTTTAGTTTACAAAAAAAATTATTTTTATTTGTCATTTCTTAAATTAAATGTTTTTATTTCAACTTCGTTAATTATTTCATTCTCAAGTTTCTCAAGATTTTCAAGTTCTTCTTCTAATCTTTTTGTTTCCTCTCTTGTGGGTTTGGTGACCGGGAATCTTGGGGCAAAAAGTTCGCATGTTTCGCAAGCTTTTTGGATCGATATTTCCATTGTGTTAATGGCTTTGGCAATTGTGATTGTTTCATTTTTATCGAAGCTTAATAATGGTCTAAAAATAGGCAAATCACAAACCTCTGATATTGCGTGGATTGATTCTAATGTTTGCGAAGCAACTTGTGCTAAATTTTCACCATTCGAAATTGCTTTTATATTATATTTTTTGGCTATTTTTTGTGCAATACGATAAAAACTGCGGCGCATTAGTGTTATTTTATATTTTTGATTTGATACAAGACCTATATAATTCATTAATTTTGTGTAATTAATTTGAAAAAGAGTAGAAGATCCTTGAAATTTGGTTAATGTTTTGATAATTTGTTCGATTTTCATAGTCGTTTTTTCATCGGTATGAGGGGGTGTAATGAAGTTTAAAAATTCAATCTTTAATCCCCTTTTTTGCAATAAATGTGCAGCAACAGGAGAATCGATTCCACCACTTATTAAATGTAAAACACGTCCTGATGAACACACTGGCATTCCACCAAGGGCATAAATGTAATCGCTAAAAATATATGTAAATTTGTCTCTTATTTCAATATATATGGATAAATCAGGATTGCTAAGGTTTACAACTTTATTTTTAAAATTATTTAACATAAAACCGCCAAAGTGCATATTGATTTCCGATGAAGTTAAATGATAATTTTTATTATGTCTTCTGGCATTTATAGCAAAAGAGTTGAATGATTTTTTCGAGGCTAGTTCAAATACTTTTTTTTCAATATCTTCAATATTGGTTGATGTCTTGTAAACTATTGAATAAGATGAAATTCCAAAAATAAATTTTAGGGATTTTAAATTTTGCTCTGAATACTTACAAAAAGCTCTGTCGTATTCCATTCTTAACTCATTTTTAGGTATATATAGTTCAATATTTTTTCTTAATTGATTAATGAAATCCTTTTTATTTTCACCTTTTAGCGTTAATTCTCCGTATCTAATTAATATTTCCATTTCTTGATTAGCACACATTTTATTTCTCCTTTGACTTATTAATTAATTTTAGCGATTTATTAATTATTTCATCATATTTATTCTGATATATTAAGTTAATTAATTCAATATTTTTTTCTTGAAATTTATTTTTTGTTAGCAAGTTAAAATTATTGATTAGATGCCTTGCAACCAAATATTTTATGTTAATCACAATAATTTTTTTTTGAATGACTTGATTTATTAAGTTTAGTTCATATTCGTCATTTATATTTTGTTTTTCTAGCAATGATTCAAATTTATTTTTATAATAAGTTATTTCCTCATTTAATGGTATTTTAAAGTCATGTAATCCAAATGTCTCAATTAACATATTGGCCATTTTATCCTTGAAAGCGGTCTTATCTTTTTTGTTTCAATTATTTTTAAATTGTCTTTGAAAAAACGGGATTTTACACATTTTTTTTAGAATATTATTTAGATTATTTAATCTTTCAAAATATGAAATATTGGTTGAATTTTTTTTATTTTTTGATTTAAAATACGCCAGATTTTGGTAATAAAATTCATAAAAATTATTTATTAATAATTTATATTTTGCGTTTTGGCGATCTGATTTAAGATTTTTTCAATTTTGTATATCAAAAAGATCAATTATTTTGCTTATATGCCCAGAATTTGATTTTAATATTTCAAAACTATCTATTTCTTTTTTGATTTCAATATATTTGTAAATTATTTTTTTTGAAAGGTTTTCAAGTTTTGTTTTGAATGTTACAATTCAATCAAAAAAATTAGTTTTATGAATTTTAAATTTAATTTCTTCAATCATACTTCTAGTTTCATTAATGAAAGAATTTAACATTTGCCAATTAAAAAAAAATTGGTGAAAAGATGAATACTTGATGACAAGGTCCTCAATAAATTTAAATGGAATTTCAATATTATTTTCAATATATGAGTATAGTGTTAAACCATTTTTTATAAAGAATAAAAAATCATTTAATATTTTTTTGATATTTTTTGAATTAGTTAAAAAATGATTATTCCAACCTTTATATAGTTGAAGCTTACTACTGTATTCAACAATATTTTTTATTTCATTGTATTTTTTATTAAATTCAATTGAAAAATCTTGAAAGAAAAGGTTGTTTTTATTGTTATCAATACATTTATTTATATTTAAGAAGACGGATTTTAAATTATTTGAAAAGATGAGAAATTTTGAGATATTTTGACTTTCAAGAAAAATAAAATCTTTGTTTTCTTTTATTGTTTCTTTTATTGTTTTTCATTCAACAATTGCTTTATTAAAAATTTTTTTAAATTCAGGACTTTTTGATTTTTTTTCTTGTATGTTTCTTATGTTATTAATCATATGCAATTCATTAAGAAAAAAAGTTATCTTAGATAGTGAAAATTCAATAATATTTATTACATTAGCAGTTATTTTTTCTTGGTATGTGCATTTATTGTTTTTATCTGTAAATTCATGAAATTGATTATTAATTTTTTTAATTTTTTTTAAATTTTGGTTTATGTATTCAATCTTTTTTTGAAGTTTCTTGATTTTAAATTCCTTTTTTAAAGATCGAATAATGAAGGCGATAATAATAGGTATTATCCAAATTACATTTAACAAAAAATACAAATAATTGTGTACCATAGTAAGTAAAATTATATTTTATATATCTTATTTATTGTTCACAATATATCTAAGTCTAGTTTTATTTGAAAAAAATGTAAAAAAATAATATAATTTTCCTTATATGAGAAAGCAAAAGAAAGTGTCACTATCTTGTCAGGAATGCTTGCATAAAAATTATTCTGTTAATAAAAGTAATGAAAAAAGACTAGAGATTAAGAAATTTTGTAAATATTGCAATATTCAAACAATTCATAAAGAGGAAAAATAAGGTATGCTAGAAAAAACAAAGATGAGTCCTGAAGAAAAAAAAGAGATTAAAGATAGAGTAAGAAGAGAGAAAGCTCTTTTAAAGGAAAGAAAAAAGGATGAAGCTAAGGCAACGAAACTTTACACTTTTAGAAATTTAGTAAGGGAAATTAAGAGAGTTGCGTGGCCAAGTAATTTCAAGTCTTGAAAATGGTTTGGAATTACTATTGCCTTTGTGTTAATCATGGCTATATTTTGCTTTGTTATAACTTTAATTTTTACCGGTTTATGAAATGTAGTGGGTATTAGAACATAATATTTTTTAAGGAGAAAAAATGTATTCAGATTGTAAGTGATATATGATATCAACCGTTTCAGGCAAGGAAGATAATGTTGTTGAAGCATTGAAAAACAAAATTAGTTCTCAAAAAATGGAAGATTTCTTTAAGGATATTAGAATTTTTAAGATGCCCCATTTGTCTAGCAAAGAATTGCAAAAGAAAAGCAGGGGTGAGGAATACAACATTAAGTATGTAAATATTTATAAAGGTTATATTTTTCTTAATATGATAATGACTGATGAATCCTGGTATTTAGTTCGTAATACACAATACGTTACTGGTTTGATTGGATCTTCTGGAAAAGGTGCAAAACCAACGCCAATCAGTGAAAACACCTTTGAAAAAATGGTTGAAAAAGAAAGGATTCTCATTGAGAAATTTGAGGCGGGTGATATTGAAACAGCATTCAAAGAGGGGATTATTGTTAAAATTAAGAGTGGTATATTCAAGGGCGAAGTTGGCGAAATTATTAGAAATGATGACATTGAACAAAAAGCATTTGTAAATATTGAACAATTTGGAAGAAAAGTGCCAACGGAATTCTCACATAATGACCTTGAGATTTGCTCTTAGTTATTTATGGTATTTATTTTAGAGGAGAATTATGAATAAAATAACAAAAATGTTAATTAGTATTGGTTCGATTTCTGCTTTGACTCTCCCATTAATTGCCATTTCATGTACTAACTATAAAGCAGAATTAGAAAGAGAAGTTTCCCTTGCTAAGCAACAATTATCTAATATTGAATTTGCTGATGATTATGAGGACAAATTAAGAAAAGAAATTATTGACGCTGAAAATATATTAAAAAATAATAGCAATAAAAATATCGATTATCAGAAGGCACTTAGTGATTTTATTGAAAATACAAATAAAATTCTTAATGATAATAAAACAACAGCTGAAAAATATAGTAATAACCAAAGAGATGTATTTATTTTTTTAAATACATTAAAGCAATATGCACATGAACAGTTGTCAGATAAAAAATATGATGAATTGAAAATTGAGTTAGTTAAACAATACAGCGCAAAAGAAGAAGAAATTAAGAAAATAAATTCAGTTTTATTTAATGATAATGCTAAAGCCAAATTAATACAAGAACTAAATAAAATTCTTGATGACATTAAAACTAAAAGAGCTGAAGTTGACAAAAAAGCCAGTGCTAAATTATTTTAAAAAAGAAGAATCATAAAATATTTGAATCTTCTTTTTTGTTTTTATATAAGGAGATTATTTTAAAAAAATGAAGGAATTTTGGTTTAAAGAAGGCGAAAAGCTAGATGAATTAGTTAATTATCTTCTGTCATTTAAAAAAATAGAAGCTATATTATTAGACGGGGAATTAGGCGCAGGGAAGACAACATTAACTGCGCAAATAGCCAAAAAATTAGGTGAATCTAAGGCTGTGGTTTCCCCAACATTTAATACTATAATTTGCTATGATAAAATGGTGCATATTGATGCGTATAAATTAGTTGGTGATTTATTCCCATATGAAGAATATTTTGAAGATAAAATTGTTGTTATTGAATGGTCAAAAAACATTATACATAATTTTAAATATTATTTTAATATTGAGGTCAGTCTTCACGAAAGGGATGGTCAAATTTTTCATTTATTTAAAATAACTAAGCAAACTTGTTATCAAGGCTTATTCATTGAAACTTCTTTGCCAGATTTTTGCATAGCTTTAACTGAAAATGGCAATGTAATTGACCATATATTAATTGAAAAACTAATTAAAAAAACTGATAAATTCTTTGAATCAATAGATGAGTTATTAGGAAGAAATAATACAAAGTTGAATTATCTAGATAATCTTTACATAACAAATGGACCCGGAAGTTTTACCGGAACACGCCTAGCCTTTGTTTTTGCATCTACTAATAAACTTCTTCAAAATGTAATCGCAAAAAATGATATAAAAATTTTTATTGCGCCAACATATGATTTGTTTTTTAAACAACTAAATTTGGATGTTATTTATATAAAAGCTAATAGGTATAAGGCATATGAAGTAATTAAAGCTAATTTAGGAATAACTATAAATTTAGTTGATAGTATAAATTCAGTAATAGATTTTAATTACCAAAATTTCTTTAAAAATTTTAGTAAATATGTTGATTTATTTAGAGAATCAAATGACATCTTAAAAGAGGAATTAATTTATGCTTCTGATCCTCAAATTGGAGGTGTTTAATGAAAATTTTTGCTATCGAGAGCTCTCATGATGATACCTCTTTTGCTATTTTGGAAGATAATAAGCCTGTTTGAATGAAAACTATATCTCAAACAGAAATTCATAAAAAATACGGTGGAACCATTCCAGAAATTGCTTCGAGATTGCATGTTAGAAATATTGCATTATTAATTGAAGAATTTAAGAATATCGTTGTTAATAACAAGGAGATTTGTAAGAATATTGATTATATTGCTTATACTAAGGAACCGGGATTGGTAGGATCGTTGCAAATAGGTTTTATTGTTGCACAAACAATGTCCAGAATATATCAAATACCAGCAATTGGGTTAAATCACTTAGAAGGTCATTTTTATTCAGCTTTTATATCGAAAGAATTAGAATTTCCTGCCTTATGCTTATTGGTTTCAGGTGGACATTCGCAATTGATGTTATATACTGATTCTAATAGTTTTGAGATAGTCGGTGAAACTTTGGACGATGCCGTTGGTGAGGTTTATGATAAGATTGCTAGAAAACTATCATTAGGTTTTCCGGGTGGACCGATTATTGATAATATTTGAATTAATAATAAAGAGAAATATAAAAATAAATTTTCAATTCCACATACATTAAATGAATTAGATTTTTCATTTAGTGGAATCAAAACAGCCGTTATAAATCATTTTAATAGTCTAATAAATAGAAACGAAGAAATTAATATTAATAAGATTGCTTGTGAATTTCAAAATACGATAATTGCCTACCTTAAAATTAATTTAGAAAAGGCAATTAAAAAGTATGGACCAAAATGCATTACTTTAGCAGGAGGAGTAAGTGCTAATAAAGGAATTAGAGAAATGGTGTTAACCCTTCACAACAATGTTTATCTACCATTAATGGAGTATACAACTGATAATGCAATGATGATTGCTAGACTAGCTTATGAAAAGGTAAAAAAATAATATGTGAAAATTTATAAAAAGTTCAACTTCACAGGAAAATTGATTAGATTTTACCAGTTATGAAATTGTTTTTTGAGGGCGCTCAAATGTAGGAAAGTCTTCGTTAATTAATGCTCTAGCTAATAATAAATTGGCAAAAACTTCTTCAAGTCCAGGACGCACAAGATTAATAAATTATTTTGAAACTAATAATAAAAAGATTGTGGTTGATTTGCCTGGCTACGGTTATGCTAGCATGTCTAAAAAAGAACAGCAAAAAGTTAGCGGAATAATAGATTATTATTTTCGCAACAGCCCAAATGATAAGATAGTTTGTTTCTTAATTGACGCCAAGATAGGGTTTATGCCGATAGATTGGGAAATGATTGAGTATATTAATAATTTAAAAATACCATTTAATATTATTATTACTAAAATTGATAAGGCTAACCAATCACAAAGGCATAGAGTAAAAACCCAAGCGCTAACATTTAAAAAAGAAGTAAATATTTTTATAGTCTCATCAGAAAAAAAAGTAGGGTTGCAAGATATTATCAAACATTTTGATTTTTAGTATTTAAATATGTTGCTTTCCAAAAATTTAAAATTACTAAAAATTAAATAATCTAGGTTTAATTTAGTGCGCATTGGTCCATTTTTATATCAATTTTTGTATAATTTTACATATGAAAAACAAAGAAGACAAAAAAAGATTACTCATTTTAATAATTCAAGTATTTACTTTATTTATAGTGCCAATGATTCTTTTGTTTGTAGGATTATTCCATTTACCTAATAATTGAAGAGTTCCTATTATTGTTATTTATTCGCTTTTGGTATTGGGACTTGGAGTTTTTATATTTTTCATCATAAGAAGATATTTAAAAGAATCATCAATTGCAAATCAAACCCTAAATCAGTTCATTCAAAATGAAATAAGTGATCAAGGGATTGGTACTATTATTTTTTTAAATAATGGAAGGATTATATGAGCTTCAAACTTTGTTATTAACAAATTTGGTAAGTCGATAGTCGGAAAAAATATAAAAACTGTTTTTAACATTGAAGAATGAGATGGGAATAATAATAACTTTGTTTTTAAAAAAGATGACTATGAGTACGATGTTCAGGTTATTTTTGAAAAAAATATTGTTCAGATTAAAGATATAACTATTCAAACAGCTTTATTAAATGATTATAAGATGCAACGTGTTGTTTTTGGCGAATTTCATATTGACAATATGAATTTATACCAAGTATCCTTATCACAAGAAGATCTTTATGCTATATATTCAAGTTTTGGGTCCTTGTTTGATGATATTTCTAAAAGTTATAATATTATTTACCGGCAATATGAGAATGGGCGTTTCTTTGTTTTAACTAATCAAGAAACTCTTGAGCAACTAGAAAAAACCAACTTTGAGGCATTTAATCAACTTAAAAATAAGAGTCTGCATAAAGGTATATCCTTGACATTGTCTGGTGGGTTTTCATATGGTTTATTCAAGCTGGAAACACTTGATAAATTAGCCAAAGAGGCATTATTACAATCCAAAACCCGTGGTGGAGACCAAATAACTGTTTTAACAAAAAATGAACATCCAAGATATTATGGAACTAGCTCAGAAATAAACATCAATATGTCTCGTACTAATGTTAGCTATATTTCTAAGGTTTTGATTGCAAAATTAAAGTCTAAGAATATTAACAAAGTTATAATTTATGGTCATAAGAACGCCGATCTTGACGCGCTGGGTTCTGCGTGGGGTATTCATAAATTAGCAAGAGCTTATGAAAAAGAAACATTTATTCAAAACAAGACATTCGATGAAACCACGCAACGCGTTTATGATCATATGAGTCCATTAGACAAGCAAATCTTTATATCGCCAAAGGAAGCGACATTATTAAATGATAAAAAAACACTTGTAGTAATTTGTGATGTTGCTGATGAAACAAGAATTGAAAATCCCAACGCATTTAAAGGTATTGAAAAGGATAATATAATCATTATTGATCATCATCGAATCGGGGCAAACCCATTATATGCTTTTAGAGAAAATACTTATATTGACTCATCAGCATCATCAGCCTCAGAAATTGTTAGTGAAATAATTGCTATTTCAAATAATGGTGACAAGATGGATGAGATCACAGCACAATATTTGTTAAATGGCATTTATCTTGACACTAATAATTTTCAAAAACAAACAAGTTCCAAGACTTTTTCAGCAGCTGCCTTATTAGAGATATGAGGCGCTAAGATCCAAATTTCAGTTAATACTTTAAAATTAGATATAGAAACCTTCAAACAAGTTTTAGAACTTCTTGAAAACTTGCAGGAGGTTAAACCTGGATATTTCATTGCTTATAAGAATATTTTTGTTTCCCCTGATGTAATTTCAATTGCTGCCGATGAAATCCTAAGAGTTAATGGAAGAAAAGCAGCCTTTGTTATTGGCAAATTAGCTGGGACTAAAAAATGTAAGATGTCAGCCAGAGGAATTGACACTAATGTTCAATTAATTGCAGAAGCAGTTAACGGTGGAGGACATTATGGCACGGCAGCTGCTGAAAGTGATGAAAATATCGAACTTTTTGTTGATAACTTAATACAAGCGATAGTGAGTGTAAAAAATGAAAGTAATAATAATTAAACAATATGATAAATATAAAGCAAATGAAATTGTTGAAATCAATGATGGGTTTGCAAAAAATTTCTTAATAAAGAATGGTTATGCTCAACCAGTGAATAAGCAAACTCTAGCTAATTTAGAAAGAGTTAAGCAAAACATTGCCGAAGATCATGCAAGGGAAGTTGAAAAAGCGATTGTTTTAAAAGAGCAAATTGAAAAAATAACTTTAAACTTTTTCTTAAAATCGAACGGAAATATTGTTCACGGTTCAATAACCAACAAGGCTATTGAAAAAGAATTAATAAAACATAATATTAAAATTAGTGCTCATGCCTTAAATAAAGATTCTTATAACACTTTCGGAAAACATTATATTAATGTAAAGCTTCACCCGGAAGTTAATGCAATTTTATTAATTCAAATATTCGAAGAAAAATAATTTTATAACATAAAAAAACAATAAAATGAAGGGAGCAAAATGAGCATGCAAACATTAAACCCAAGAGAAACTGCTATTGCTAATAATGAAGCCTCCTTATTGGGATTAATTTTATCTGAACCTGAAACATATTTGAAAATTGCTGTTTTAATAAGGCCAGAAATGTTTCACTTTAAGAGTCATCAAATATTATATTCTGCTATTGTTGAAGTGCATAACTCTACTGAGCATTTTGACCTTTCTAATTTATTGGTTTACTTAGAGCGAAAAAAGCAGTTTGATTTAGTTGGTTCGTTTTATATGAATACTCCTGAATATATTGGCTATTTGGTTCAAAATGCTGGTTTCTTGAGTGAAATTGAAATATATGTAAAAAACATAATCGATCAATATAAAATCGATAAACTTAATGAATTAATAGTTGATATTAAAAATACTATTGATAATAAAACCTTTAATGTGTCGGACCTTTTATCACATATTCAATTATCCTTGATCAATATTGATATATCAGAAATTAATTCCTCATTTGAAAAAATTGGCGATGTTGCAAACAATATAATGCAACAAATTTTGCGCAAGGAGGATAGTGATATTGGAATAGGATTGCAACTTGGTTTTCCAGAATTAGATGAATGCTTGCTTGGTTTAAATAGTGGGGATTTAACTATTATTGGTGCTAGACCGGCTATGGGTAAAACGGCCTTTGCTTTGAATATTGCTAATAATGTAGCTAAACAAGGAAAAAACGTTTTATTTTTTAGCCTTGAAATGTCCAATCCACAATTAGTCCAGCGGATGATTTCTATAGATTCAACTGTCCCTATTTACAAACTTAAAACCAAAGAATTAAGTATTGATGATCAAAGAAATTTATCTCATACTGTCGAAAACATGTTCGAGTGAAATATTGTATTAAATGATCTTGCTACTTTAAATATTTCAGATATTATTACCTTATCAAAAAGATACGCCCGAAATGCTAAGGTTGATCTTGTTATTATAGATTACCTACAACTTATTGGAGACAATTCAAAAAGGTCGCAAGAAAATAGACAACTTGAAGTGGCCAAGATTTCACGTTCATTAAAGCAACTTGGTCGCGAACTAGCATGCCCTATTATTGCCTTAAGTCAATTAAGCCGTAGCGTTGAAAAACGTGAAGACAAAACCCCTATAATTTCTGATTTAAGAGAATCTGGAGGTATTGAGCAAGATGCCGATAGAGTTATCTTTTTACATCGCGATGACTATTATCGAAACAAAAAAAATGATCAAAATGCTAATAACGAACAAAAGGAAATGTTTTCAACAACAAACGTTATTGTTGCCAAAAACCGTCACGGATCAACTAAAACTATTCAATTAGGGTTTTATCCTGACTTTAATAAATTTGTCTATGTCTTAAAGGAACACGGCAACAACAAACATCAAATTTTCAAAGAAAAGGAGGATTAAATCATGGATAAGAAACAAAAAAACTTAGATAAAAAAATTCAAAAAACGAAGCTCTCCGTTGAGCAAAAAAAAGCTCTATATGATGAAAAAATGGCTATCTTAAACCCACAACAAGTAACCATTTTTAATATATGAAAAAAATATCCTAAAAAAGTTATTTGAATGTTATTGAGTGCTTTTTTATACAATATAGCAATTACTGTTTTTCTTAGAAAGGCAGCAACTATTGCTTCAGGCACATCATCGCTTTCTCAAATTATTACTTTTACTGCTCCTGCTACTGCACAATTCTATGGTTTATTTTATGTATTAGTTAATTTACCATTAATGTTTGTTTTCTGAAGAATGAATCCGAGAATGTTTATGGTTTTAACATACTATTGAATGCTATTTCAGGTTATTGTTCAATTAATATATATAGAATATGACGGTCGTGGATCAAATCCAATTGTTAACTTTATTAATCAAAAAATTTCATTCTATAATCCGGTTGGCGAGAATAATTTCTATTGAGCTCCTTTCGGAATTGATACGAGAGTAGTTTCAAAACTATATAACAACGGACAAAGTAAAGAAATATTAAAAGTTCTTCAAGGCGAAAATTTAACAATTGAATTTGATAAAGGTGCTAAGGAAGTTATTACTTATTTTCAAAATCAATATGCTCCAAAAGACTTGAATTTGATAGTTAAAAATATTACTGATTCTGCATTAGTTGAACAATTTAAAATAGGAAAAGTATCACTCTTAGGTTCAATACCTTTATTATTAAAAGATACTAAAATTTATGGTGTTTATGATGGACAAAATTGGCCGGTTCTTGTCTATGCTATTATGGGTGGTGCTTCAGAAGGATTTGCTTCTATAGTTGCATGAAGACAAAAAGGTTCTATTGGAGGAACATCAGTTATTTCTAACTTTATTGCATATAAAAATAAAAAACCAGTTGGTAATGTATTCTTAATGGTAGCAATTTGCTTTTCATCTTCATCAACGATTATCATTGGTTCGTTAGAATTTAGCGGCAATATTACAGGGCATGTTTGAAATTCAGGCTTATTCTTAGTAAGAATTTTAGGTACTATTTCATATTTATTAGTATTTTCGACACTTGTTAATAAGTTTTATCCTAAATATAAGAAAGTTAAAATTGAGATATATACAAGATATCCTGAAATTGTTGCTGAACAATTTAAAAAGATTGGTTATGCTCACTCATTTAATATCTTTAATGGCGTTGGTGGATTTAGCCATGAGGAATTTGGCAAAATTGAAACTGTTGCTTTATTTTTAGAAAAAGATATTATTATGGAACAAGTTAAGAAAGTAGATAAGTCTGCGTGAATAACTACCTCAAATATTCATAATATATCCGGTGTGTTTGATACATCGTTTGTTGATTAAGAGTCTATATAGAGACTCTTTTTAATTTTTTATAATACTAGTTTCGTATAAAATAAATTTTTATTTCGTTAAAAACTTTATAATTTAATATATTTTATTGGAGTAAAATGAGCAAAAAAGTAATTTTAGGAATGAGTGGCGGAGTTGATTCTAGTGTGTGCGCATACCTACTTTTAAAACAAGGATATGAAGTTGAAGGTTTGTTTATGCGAAATTGAGATTCATTTTTAAATAATGATTTCTTAGGCAATGAAGACATTTTACAAAATATTTGTCCACAAGAGCAAGATTATCAAGATGCAAAGGATGTTGCAAATCAACTAAATATTAAGCTACACCGTGTGGATTTTGTTAAGGAATATTGAGACAATGTTTTTAAATACCTAATTAACGAATATGAAATTGGCCGTACACCAAATCCTGATATTTTTTGTAATAAATTTATAAAGTTTAAAGCTTTTTCAGATTATGCATTTAATGAATTAAAAGCCGATTATATTGCTATGGGTCATTATGCATACACTAATGATGGGGAATTATTTCGGGCCTTTGACCAGACTAAGGATCAATCGTATTTCTTGGCTCAATTAAACAATGAACAACTAAAAAAGGTTATTTTTCCTCTAGCTAATATAACAAAAAATGAAGTAAGAACGATCGCTAAGAAGCTAAACTTAAAAACTGCCTTTAAAAAAGATTCAACAGGCATTTGTTTTATTGGCGAAAGAAGATTCACAAAATTTCTTGAAAATTATATTCCTGCTCAACCAGGTGACATAATTGATATTGCCACAAGCAATAAGGTTGGGGAGCATAACGGCGCAATGTATTATACAATTGGTCAACGCAAGGGTTTAAATCTCGGTGGATTTAAGAAACCTTATTTTGTTGTTGGACATAATATTAAAAAAAGAATTATTTATGTTGCTAATGAGGACCATAAAGAATATTTGTTATCCGATAAGATTATTGCCAAAGATTGAAATTTAATTGCTAAAACATATAATCAGGAAAACCTGTCGGCCAAATTTAGATATCGTCAAGAAGATATCAAATGTAAGATTCAACTTTTAGACAATAATGAAATTGCGGTCATGTACAATGAAACAGAAGCTATAACCCCAGGACAACAAGTTGTAATTTATGATGGTCAAAAAGTTGTAGGGGCAGCAATCATTGATAGAATTTTTTATAAACAAAAACAAAAGAATTTTTTATAAATCAAATAATGATATAAAACAAGGAGAAAAAATGCTTTCATCAAAACAAATTAGACAAATGTGACTTGATTTTTTTGCTTCAAAACAACATCTTGTTGTAGAATCTAAATCTTTAATACCTCAAAATGACCCTTCATTATTATGAATTAATTCGGGTGTGGCAACATTAAAAGATTATTTTAGCGGTAAAAAAGTTCCGCCCGCAAAGAGAATAACAAATTCACAAAAATCAATTCGTACTAATGATATTGAAAATGTTGGTATAACCGCAAGACATCACACCTTTTTTGAAATGCTAGGAAATTTTTCTATTGGTGATTATTTTAAAAAAGAAGCTATTGCATTTGGATATGAGTTTATTTTTAATGTATTGAAACTCGAAAAAGAAAAAATATATATAACATACTATGAAGAAGATTTGGATACATATAATAGATGAATTGAGTTAGGTATAAACAAGGACCATCTTATAAGTGGAACAAGAGATACTAATTTTTGAGATGTTGGTCAAGGACCTTGTGGACCTGATACTGAAATTTTTTATGACCGAGGTGAAAAATATGATAAGCGCGGCATTGAATTGTTAAAAGAAGATATTGAGAATGACAGATATATTGAAATATGAAATATTGTATTTTCGCAATTCAATAATGATGGCGAAAATAACTACTCTGAATTAGCTACTAAAAATATCGATACTGGTGCAGGGTTAGAAAGAATAACCTCTATTATTCAGGATGCGCCTACTAATTTTGATACTGACCTATTTTTGCCTATTATTAGAAAAGTAGAAGAATGAACAAAATATCACTACGATATAAATAACTATTTTACAAAAGAGCCAGAACAGTTAAAAATTAATACTTGATTTAAGATTATTGCGGATCATATTAGAGCAAGTGTGAATGCTATTAATGATGGCGTTAGCCCTTCAAATGTTGGTAGAGGATACATTATTAGACGTTTAATAAGAAGAGCTTACCGGGCTGGTTTATCATTAGGAATACAACAAAAAACTTTTTTATATAAATTAGTTCAAGTTGTTAAGGATTCATTGATATATGAAATCGATGTTAAAACTGTTTCAAGAGTAATTTCTGATGAGGAAAATTTATTTGCTAAAACCATTAAAGATGGCGAAAAACTTCTTGAACACGAACTAAATAAAAAAGGTTTTATTGATGCTAAAATTGCCTTCAAAATGTTTGATACCTATGGCTTCCCTATTGAATTAACGGCTGAAATATTAAAAGAAAAGAATATCGAAATTAATTTGCAAGAATTTTATGATTTTCAAAAGGAACATCAAGAACGTTCAAAAGGCAGCTTAAAGGCTGCGATGCAAAAGGTTATTAATTCGCTTTCACTGGTTGACAGGAAAATTTCTGAATTTATTGGTTATGAATTTCTTGAGTCTAGATCAAAAATTATCTATTTGCTAAATGAAGAGCAGGAAATTGATAAGGTAGATAGCGATGATGATTTTTCATATGTTATTCTTGACAATACTCCTTTTTATGCAACTAGTGGTGGACAAAATCATGACTTTGGCTATATGATGCAAGGAAATAATAAAATTGAAATAATTGATGTATTTAAAGATAAATACCAAAATCATGTTCATTATGTTAAAGGAAAGATTGATAAGAATTTACCTATTGAATGTTATGTGGACAAAGAAAAAAGAATTAATTATGCTAGAAATCATAGTTCAACACATATTATGTTCCATGCTTTAAGAAGAACTTACACAAATGATATTATTGAACAACTTGGTTCAAACATTCATCCTGAATATTTTACATTTGACTTCGGATTAGATCATCGGCCAACTAAGGATGAAATTAAAAAAATTGAGCATATTATGCATGAATATATCGCAATGCAGGCTAAGAGAAATTATATTATTACTTCAGTCAAAAAAGCGCAAGAAATAGGGGCATATATGACAATTGATGAATCTGAATATTATGATGCTAATAATGTCAGAGTTGTTGAATTTGAAAATATTACTAAGGATTTATGCGGTGGGACACACGTTGAAAATTCTGGCATAATCGAGAACTTTAAAATTGTTTCTGTTGATTCAAAGGGAACTGGAATTTATCGTTTGAAGGTTATTACCTCTGAAGAGTATGTTAATAAACATTTATACAATGAAATTTTAGAAAAGCAAAAATTATTGTCTTCCTTGGTAAAGAATAATAGAGCATTAGAATCTAATTATAATTTATCTTATTTGGTAGATATTCCTAGCCTTTCATCGCAGAAAGAAAAAATGTTGGATTATTATGATGAAGTCGAAAGTAAATTAAGAGAAGATTATAAGAAATTATTAAAAGAAAAGAATAACGAATCAGTAAATTTAAATGCTTATAATCCTGAAATAATTGGCAATAATGTTAAGTTATTCATAATTAATGAAAATGATGCAAGCTTACTAAGAAAAATTGCTGTGCAAATTCGTGAAGCAAATGCTGATGCATTGATAATCGGTCTTTCTAGAATTAAAGATGATAATTATTTTTTAATTGTTGCTTCAAAACAATATGACTCAGCAAAGATTTTTAAAAGGATAATTTCTAACTTTAATGGTAAAGGTGGCGGTAATCAAATAGTATCGCAAGGATCAATTAATTCAACTAAACAGATTAAAATAATTATGGATGAAATTAAGGAATTAATAAATGCGTAAACTAGCTATGGATTTAGGCTCAAAAACATGCGGTTTTGCTATCAGTGATATTAATAATATAATTGCTTCTGGATTAGAAACACTCTATTTTGAGGAATGACATTTTATCGACGTTATTAGGAGAGTAAAATATTGACTATATGAAAGTCAATATAAGAATGAAATTGATACAATTATCTTAGGTTATCCAACAAGAATGGATTTTTCAAGAAGTCCAAGGACAATCATGGTGGAAAAATTTAAGCAAAGACTTCAAGACAATGTTGAAATAAATGTTATTTTACAAGACGAGAGAGAAAGTACAATATTTGCTGAAAATATTTTATATAATGCCGGATATAACGGCAAAAAAAGAAAAAATAAAAAAGATTCATTAGCTGCCCAAATCATACTAGAGGATTATTTAAAAAAAGGTTAGATTTATGGAAGAAATAAATAAAAATAACAATAAAAACATACGACAAAAATTATTTATCTTCTCACAAGAAAGAGAAATCATTTTGGAAAACAATGTTAAAATGTGAGTTTTGTTTTCGATTGAAGAAAATGGTGAAAAATACATATTTTTAACTAATAAAAAAGGTATTTTTCTATTTAGACAAACAAAATCTCATATTTTAGAAGAGGTGGAAGATGAAGGGATTGTTTCAATCTTAAGTGATTTATTAGAAGAGTTTGCTAATGAATTTGAATTAGTAGATGAAAATGGCGAATCTATTGAACACATTTTGTTTGAAGCTGAGACGGTAGATAATTTATGCACAAATTAATATATATATCATCTATTTCTAACGGGACAAGCAAAATACCTCCCAATGTAAGAACGGGATTAATTATTTCTATTGCTATAGCTTTATTAATTGCCATTATCGCTCTTGTTCTTAGTCTTTATTATAAGAAGAAGGCTATTAAAAAATATTTATCCCCTAATGAAGAACGCGAAAAAGAAAAACTTATTAAAATTAATCCTAATTATGGTGTGGTTCTAAGTGGTATTAAGAAGTTTTATAATAATGATTTAAGTGATTTTTTTGTATGTTTTGTTGTTAATACCATTTATTTAAATGATTACCATAATATTTATATAGAAGATGATGATAATTATCTTGCTTTATCAGTATCAAATTTAGCTAATAAGAAAGTATTTTTTAATGGAACAATAGATTTAGGTATTAATGAAAAAATTTTATATGAATTTCCAGATCTAAAATTTGAAAATATCCAAAGTGTTGCTAAGCTTCCAAATGACAATGAATTAATAATAATTTTAAATAATAAGGATCAATTATTGGAATCAACCATAAGTTCTAAAATAAACTTTTTAAACCCAAAAGGAATAATGATTATTGAAAATAATAAAAACATTAATTTAGATTTGTTAAAGAAGATATCAGCAAATCTTGGTTTGCGTTATGAAACTTTAAAATTCAAAAATAAAAGTGTTATACTTTTAGCTAAAAATAACATAAAAGACATTGTTGAAAGAGGAGAAAAAGAAGATGGAAGATAAAAAAATATATTTAACAAAGGAGAGCCTTGAACAATATGAAAAAAGATTAGCATATTTGCAAGAAGAAGCTAGACCGTTAGTCATCGAAGAAATCAAGGAAGCTAGAAATCAAGGTGATTTATCAGAAAATGCTGAGTATGATTCGGCCCGTGATAAGCAAGCCGCCATTGAAAACGAAATTCTAGAAATTCAACATATTTTAGAAAACGCCCATATTATTGTTGAAGACACAACTGGTTCTCATATTGTTAAAATTGGTTCAACAGTTAAGGCTTTAAATTTAAAAAATAATGCTGTTTTAACTATTATCATTGTTGGCGCACTAGATGCAGATCCATTTAGTGGGAAAATATCTAATTCTTCTCCGTTAGCCAAAGCAATTCTTAATCATAAGGTCGGCGATATTGTAGAGGTTGAGGCCGCTCCTAAATATAAGGTAAAAATTGAATCAATAATGTAGCTAAATATCCAGATTGTAGATAATTAAAATATATATTGTAAGATATAATAATAAGTTATAGAACTTCCGTATTTTTTAAAAATATAAGGAAGTTTTTTATTTTAAATCTTGAACTTTTTGTAATATTTGCTTTTAGCAAAAATATATAAAAAATTTTGTTAAATTTATTTTATTTTTTTAACTTAATCATGTATAATGATATGGTGCTTATTTTAAAAACGTTCTTATTTAATGTAACAAAATTAAAAAATTTTATAATAAAAACTTTAAAATAATGTATACTTATAAAAGTGCACTTTTTTGTGCCTAATATGTAGTTCTTTGAAAACTGGATACGAATACCATAACGTCAATTTTAATTTTTTAAAAATATAATAAAACCAAAATCAAATTTTAAGAGTTTGATCCTGGCTCAGGATGAACGCTGGCTGTGTGCCTAA
>NZ_JBSQAX010000005.1:0-70949 GCF_053851575.1 Mycoplasma sp. 2261
TAGATGATTGTAATTTAGTTAATATTTCATCTACTTTTTTGATGTCTTTTATATTCAATAATTGTTCTAGCTCATTTAGTTCTTTTTCAAAGGTTGCATAAAGATCGTGAGTATATGTTTTTTTATCAATTTCATTTTGTTTCTTCCACTCATTCATCTTTTTTATTAATGCTTGCAATTTTGCCATTGTGTGATTTCATTTTATTGTTTCATTTAAAAGAACATAGCCTGTTCCAATTGTTGCCCCAATTGAAACACCGGTTATTATTCCGGCTACAACTTTTTTTCTTCTATTTGTTTTTTTCATAAACACCTCAATAAAATATTTTTTGTATAGTTTTTTATATTAATTTAATATTTTAGATAAAAAAAAAAAAAAAAAGAAAGAGGCTCAAAATTAGGAAATTTTTAAATATTACAAGCTAAAATGGGCTTAAAAAAATAATATTAAATATAATTAATAATATCTACCTAAAATTAGTTTATGTTTAAGGAGTAAAAATGGAAAAAGACAACAAAATTTATTTATTTTCATATGGAACTATTCAAGATGAATTATTTTATAAAAATTTATTGTCGCCTGATTGCGTAAGAAGACCCGCTTTATTAAATGGCTATGCTAAGTGTGTTGATGAAACTGCATATTTTTTATTAAAAAAAGATATTGCCCATCAAGTTAAAGGCACTCTTTTTGAAATAACAAAGGATGAATTATTTATGATTGATAGATGAGAAATGTTTCCGCAATATCAAAGATTTCAGGCCAATGTTATTGCCACTGATACAAACGAAATTATCGAAAACGTATATGTGTATACTAAATTAGAATTTGGTAAATATTATCTAGCAACCGATGACATGGGATTTTCAACTTCACCTAATGAAAATGAGCAAAATTTAAAAGCTTTTATCACGTTAGAACAACAAACAGAATTATTTCCGTTGGTTGATAATGCTATTTTATATGAAATTTCCGATGAAGAATTTGAAAAAATAATTCATCTTTCGCATCCGTATGTTGCATTGATATTGGATGACCAAAAATTTAAGAATTATTTGGTTGACCCTTATGCAGTTTTAGGTATTAAAATTCATGATAAAAAATATGCTTTGTTAATTTCGTTTGGTAGAAAAAATTCATTAAATAGTATTTTTTATTATCATGCTATAGAAAATAAAATTGAAGGGGTAGAAATTATTAAAGATATTAAACCACTTTATAAATTTAATATTGATTTCTTATTAGATAAAAAGCCAATTAAGTACATTAATTTGAAGTTAGATAAAACAATCGAAAAACCTAAGTTTGGTGTATTTGAAGATATTGCCTATGAAATAACCCTTAATGATTTTGATATCGATCCATTTAGAAGATTAGATATTATTATTCATACTCTTGAAGAAAATATGAAATAACTAATGATTGATAAAGAATTAATTAAAGACGTTTCAACAAAACCTGGTGTTTATTTTTGAAAAGATAAAGATGGCAATGTTATTTATGTGGGCAAAGCCAAAAACCTAAAATCACGGATGTCACAATATTTTGACAAAAATGTTCATAATTCATTTAAAACTAGTGCAATGTTAAAACATATTGCTTCTTTTGATACAACCGTTTTTGATAAGGAATCGGAAGCCTTGATGTTTGAACGAGCTAGTATTAATAGATATAAACCTAAATATAATGTAATGCTCCCCTCTCATAATAATTATCCTTATATTTGTATTATAAAAAAAGCCAATAGTATTGATATACAACTTAAAAATGAATATAAAAAACGTGATGATATTATTTATTATGGTCCGGTTGTAGATGGTGAAAAAACACGTCTATTAATTAAATATTTAGTCCATTTATTAAAAACGCAAGAAGGATTAATTATTAAAAAAATGACTCCGGTAGAGGTAGATAAAAGATTCGCAAAAGCAAAGGAAATAATAAAATTTAATAAAGAATTTAAACAAGAATTAATTAGTAAAATTAGAAGCGCCTCCTTACAACTTGATTTTAGAAGGGCGGAAGAACTTAAAAAAATTCTTGATTTTATAAACGAAAAGAATAATATTCAAAACATTAGATTAAAGACAAAAAAATCTATTGATGTATGGGGCGTATATTTATATGATAATATTTTGTTTGCTTCTATTTTACAATATCGTTATTCATTGTTAAATAATCGCCAAGACTTTCAATTTTGTTTTGAAAAAAATGAAGAAGAATTGGTATTTGAATTTATAGAAAATTTTTATAAAAACAACCTTATTCCTGATCAAATAATTATTGATGATAAATATAAAAATCAGCCTTTTAATAAAGAAATTAGAAATTCAATTATTAAAAAGAATTATAGTATAAATTCTAAATTACTTGATTTAGCTAATGCTAATGCTAAGAATGATTTAAGCAATAAAATAAAGAAAATAAAAGATAAAACAAAAACCAATGATATTCTCCAATCTTTAAAAAATATATTAAATATTGATTGTTCAAGGCTTGCAATATTCGATAATTCGTTTCAATCAGCAACTAAAGAAGTCGTTGGCAGAGGCATGATTTTTGTTGATGGAATTAATGTTAAGAAATTTAATCGTTCTTATATACTTTGCAAAAATGAAGATGCTAATTCTGATTACCATTATATGTATCAAAATATTAGTAAGTTTTTTTGTGACCATTCAATTGCTGAAGATATTAATTTGATTTTTGTTGATGGCGGTGAGATTCAAATTAATGCTGCAATTAAGGCCTTGAAAAAATTTCATAAAAATGTGCCTATTTTCGGACTTGTAAAAAATAATCACCACGAGTTTGCAAGATTAATTAATGATAGTGGCGTAGAAATTAAAATTTCAGATGCTAAGGTGTTTAATTTTTTATCGCAAATTCAATATGATGTCGATAAGAGTGCTAAGGCCGTTTATAATAAAAGACACAATAAAATAATTACAGATAGTCTCTTAACAAAAATAAAAGGTGTTGGGCCTAAGATAGAACAAAAATTATTAGAAAAGTTTGGCTCATATCAGGCAATAATTGACGCAGATATTTTAGAATTATCTAAAATTATTAATACAAAAATCGCCAGTGAAATTAAGAAAATAAAAATCTAAAAGTAGGAATTTTAAATTCCTACTTTATTGCTTAAAGAAAAAATTCAATTTAAATTTAGATTTATTTAGGCAAAATTTTAGTTAGATAGTCTATATCATAAAAGTTGTTATATGGAATTTCAATGTCTGGTTTTACACCATCTTCTAGATTTATTTCTGATCCGTGATGTTTATATAAATAATTTAATGGTGAACTAGTTGATATTGATGTTCCATCATTTAAAACCAAGGGCAATACAGGCGCGGTCCCTCCTCCAGATTTTTGACCTATAATTTTGGCTACTTTTAGTTCCTTTATGATTCCTGAAAATGTGTTAGCAGCACTAAAAGTATTTTTGCTAGTTAATATATAGTAATTAAAGTTTTCAAATGCATCATTATCATAATAATTGCCATCCTTGTTAGCATCGATTTTATATTTTTGTGTTTCTATAATACCAGAAAGTAGTGATTTACTATGCACAACAATGTCCTTATTTGTTAATAAACCAACAGCACGATACATTGCTCCAATATTTCCACCACCATTTCTAGAAATATCAATCACAACATTTTTAATATTTTTTTGTTTTAATATTTTTTGCAATGTATTTCTTAAAAATTCAAATGTGTCACTTTTGATATTTTTTGCATAAATTTCATTATTAGATGCTGTTTCAAAATTATCGATAATAATATATGCTAAGTTACCATTTATAATAAAGCCATCTTGTTTAATTTTTTGCTCAAGTATGGCTCTTTTTTGCTCAAGGTATTCATTAACTTTGGCATATTCACCTCGTTCAGTTCCATATAATTTAGATGCATAATCATTGATTTTTTTACTATTGTTTGTGAATATATTTAACATATTAATTCTAGTATGCAAGTCATTTAATTTGTTAAAGAATAATTTTGCATATGCCTTGTTATATATATCGGGATTATTGCTTAATAATTCTTTTTTTATATCGTTGATATACTGTTGAAAGTTTGATATATTTTTATATGATTTAAGTCCATAAAAATTATCAAGGGTAAATAAGAGATTATCAAGGTTATAAATTCGATCCTGTGTTGTTTCTTTATCCGCCGACCATGAACCTTGTTGATATGAGTAAGCGTCATTTTCATCTTCCATTAGTGAAAAAAATTTACCATAAACCGCATCGCCATTATAGTAGAGATTGTAATAGTTTTGACTACAAAATAAGGTATTAAAAATACTTAAAGGAATAAAAGTTCTTCTCCCCTCTTTAAAAATATCGATGTGATAACTTCTTAAATCAAATTTGATAGATCCGCTTAAATCATTAATATTTTCAATTTTTGAGCCTTCATAACTTATGAAGCGTGAGTAATTAGTTGAATTGCTTTGCTTAACAAAATTAAAAAATGCTTCGTTGCTAACACTAATAATATCACGATCTGCGTCAATATACATTAATTGATTATTTGAAACTAGTTGTGTTGCATTGATGTCATAAGTCGGTATTTTTCTAATTAGCGAAGTATCAACGAAGCCATTTAAAACACCTAGCATTTCCTCAATAGCAACATATGGTTGATGAATTTTATTGTCAAGAAAATATAAGTTTAGATTTTTATTTTTTATTGAATAATCTTTTGATGATAAATTTATAAATTTTGTTTTCTTGATATTAAAAATTTTAGAAGGACCATTGTCTAAATAATCAAAATCACTATAACATGAAACAGCACTCAATGATATTAATGGTAATGGTGTACCTAATAGAAATAAGAACTTTTTCTTCATATTTTAATTCCCTCTTAATTCCCTATAATATTGAAATTTTACGCTTTTATTAAGGTTCATTATCAAAATTATTGATTTACTTATTCAAAGATGTGAAATAGATTAATTTAATTAGTTTTTTATAAAAACTTATTGATTTTGAAAAATTTATAAGTTTGTGTTGCTCTATACAAGAACAAAATTTTTTGATATTTGAAATTAAATATTTATTTTCCCAATTTTATGATTTAAAAATACAAACTCAACTTAAATTAAGATAGATTTATGATTTTATTTAATTGTTTAACTACAATTTTATCAAAATTTTGCATCTTTTATTATAGGATAATAGCCTATATAAAAAGCTCATATTTTGATATCAAAATTCATTTTATATGTATTGTGATAATTAATGCAAAAATAAATTTTATAAAAAGCGTTCTTAAATTTATTTTAGTGCTAAAATATTATATGCAACGGTCGTGTAGCTCAGGGGATAGAGTACGTGCCTTCTAAGCATGTGGTCGCAGGTTCGAATCCTGCTACGATCGCCATTTTTTTTTATTCTTTTTTTATATTAAATTATTAATAAAACTTAATTTAATTGTTTTTAATACAAAACAAGAAAAGACCCAAATCTTTTTATTTAAATTTGAGTCTGATGTTTTTTTCTGATATTTTTATTTTTTAGTTATTAGTATGGGTTTGTGGTTTATTGATTAGTTGTTCAAGTTTCTTTGATTTTTCAACTAATTCTTGACTTGTTTTTTCTAATTCTTTTTTAGCATTTGTATTTGCTAAATTTGCTTCTTCTTTTTCCTTTGTTTTACTTACTAAAGTTTGGTTTAGGTTTGTGATATCTTTATTTATAGTTTCTAGTTTTTCTTCTTGTTCACTTATATCTTGTGTTGTTTCCTTTAAGACACTTTGAGATTCGCTAAGTTGTTGTTTGGTTTTTTGCAACTCGTTATCTTTATTTTTTAATTGCTCAATTGTGTTATCTAGATTTTGTTGTGCAATATCTAAAAATGATATTGTATTCTCTTTATTATTTTGAGTTTTTTGTTGCTCTAATCTTGTGAATTCGAGATTTTTGTTTATTTTATTTATTTCTGCAATTTTTTTATCCTTTGATTGTGTCAGAGTTTTTAACTCAGCTTCTTTTTCTTCTTTTTTGTTTAAAATCATTTGAATATCACTATTTATTTTTTTTAATTTTGAAGCATCATTAGCTTTAGTATCTTTAATTTTTTTAATTTCTTTATTTGCTGCTTGTAATTTTAAGTTTATATTTTCTATATTTTGAGCTTTATTTGTTACCTTCTTATTTGCTTCTTCTAAATCCTTTTGTGCTTGTGCATTTGTGTTTTCAGTTATGGTTTTTGATTGATTTGAGTTATTGATAGCATGTTCTATATTTTTAATATTTTCATTAACAATGCTAATTTGACTTGCTAATTTGTCAGCTTCTTGTTGTGTATTTTGTTTTGTAGTTTTATAATCTTGCAATACTTGTTGTTCATCATTTAATTGCTTTGATATGTTGTTTAATTCTTGATTTTTATTATTTAGTTTTTGGGTTGCTATTTTATGTTCAAAATCTGCTTTTTCCTTATTAGCTTGGGCTTTTTGTTCTTCTAGTTTTGCTATTTCATGTGCATTATTTTTTTTGTTTACTTCTTTTTGTTTTTCATCTATTGTTTGTATCGTGGTTTGAAGTTGGGTTTCGAGATCACTTTTATTTTTTAGAGTTTCCTTTAAATTATTATCAGCTTCTAGTTTGGCTAAGGTTGCTTCTTCTTTATTTTTCTTAATTTCCTGAATTTTAGCGTTTGCTTCTTTTAATTTAGTGTTTGCTAATTCAAGATCACTAGTTTTTTGTGTTACATTTTTATTAGCTTGACTCAATTCGCTTTCAGCTCCGTTATTTTCTGTTTGCAATGTTTTGCTTGAATTAGTTAATGGCGCTAATGAAAGGTTGATTTTAGCAATTTCATTATCTATTTGATTTATTTTTGTTTCAGTTTCTTGTATTTTTTGTTGTAATAAATTTTTATTTGTTTCTACATTATTTAATGTATCTACAGCTTTTTGTTCTTCTGCAATTTTTGTATTTAAGTTTTTTATATTACTTTCATATTCTTTTTTAGCTTCTTGTAATTCTGTTATATTTGATTGTTTTGTAGCATTAGCATTCTGAAGTTTTTGCTTCGCAGCATTTAACTCTCTTTTTATCCTATCTATCTCATTATTTTTTGCTTGAATAGAAGATTTTGTTTGTTCAAGTTCGTGCATTGCGTTATTTTTTTCACGTTCAGCATTGTCGTATTCTTGTTGAACATTATCTTTTTCTTTAGTTTTTTCGGCAAGTATTTTTGTTTTTTCTTCTAATACCTTTTGGGCATCGTTATATTTTTGCTCAGCAGCCTTAAGTTCAGACATAATTTTGTCAGAATCCCAATCCATCAGCTCTCGATCATATTGTTTTTTGAGTCTCTCTAACCGAGATTTAAGTGAAAAATTATTTCAAACATATCATGATATTATTGCACTTCTTCACTCTTCATCTCTTTTTTCCCTTTCCTCATCTGTTTTGGTGTCAGGGGCGTTTTCGATATCTTTTATTTTTTTTCATCTTCTTTCAGTTTCGTCGTCAAGCTCTTTCTTTTCCTGGTTAAATTCATCCTGTATTTCTTTAATAGTTTCTAATTCATTCTTTTTTTCTTTTTTTATTCTTTCAATATTATTTTTTGCATTCAAACTTTCTTGCTCTACTGATTTATGTTGATTATAAGCCTCTTCATATGTATGTATTGTTTGCGCTAAAATTTGACTAATTCCGTCTAATTCGGTGTTCTTTTCTTGCAACACTTGCATATTATATTGTTCTAAACGTTGTAGATTTGATAAATTAGTTTCTTCTATTTCTAATTCTTTTTCTTTTTTAGATACAGCAACTGATTTATCTTTAATTGAGTTGTTAGTTTCATCTAATTTATTCTCAGTTTCTGTGACTTTTTGTTTACTTGTATCTAATGCACTTGAAGCTTTGTTTTTTTCTTGTGATTTGGTAGTTTTAGAAGCGGTTTTTTGTTTTATTTCTTCCGTGTATTTTTGTAGGTCTTGTTCTAGTTTTGCTTTTTCTTGTTGTAGTGAACTCTTTAGATTATTTTGTTGTTGCAATTCTTTATTTTTTAGAGCAATATCATTTTGATTTTGCGAATGTTTTTGCTTAGCTTGTTTTGCTTTTTCTATTGCACTCTTTTGAGACTCATTTGCCTTTTTTAATGCATCAATTGCACTTTGTAAATCATTTGCTAATTGCAAAATTTTGATTGATTCCTCTTGTAAATTATTGTTGATATTTAAAAGGTTTGTATCAGCCTCTTCTTTTTTAGTTTCTAGTTCTTTTAATTGTCTGTTTGTGTTTTCTAGGCTTTGCTTTGTTGATTTTTGTGCTTCCTGAGCTTGTACTAGTTCTTTATTTGCCTCTATTAATTCATTATTTTTAGTTGAAATTTCACTTGCTTTTTGATTTAGTGATTGTGTTGCTTGTGTTAGCTTTTCATTTGCTTTTGTAACTTCTTGTTGTGCTTTATTTTGTTCAACCATTAATTGTTTTTTTACATCGGTTTTATCTAGAATTTCTTTTTCTTTTTTGCCTATATCTAAACTAATTTTATCAAGAAGTTGTTGCACACTTTGTTTCTGAGTTTCGAGAGTTTCTTTTTGTTTTTGTGTAAGTTCTAATTCCTTGTTTTTTAGTGAAATTTCGCCTTGCTTTTCTAGCAGGTTTTGCTTTGCTTGTTCAGCTTTTTCTACTTTATTTTTTTGATTCTCATTCTCTTTTTTTAATTCATCAATAGCAGAGTGCAGTTGCATTGTTATTTGATCGATTTTGTTGGTTTGTTCTTGAAAACTGTTGTTATTTTGTGATAAATTTGCCTCAAGATTTTTTCTTTGTTTTTCGAGGTCTATGATTGTTTGATTAATATTATCTAAATTTTGCATTGAATTATTTAGGGCTTCCTGAGCTTGCACTAGTTCTTTATTTGCCTCTATTAATTCATTGTTTTTAGTTGAAATTTCACTTTGTTTTTGTGCTAAAAGATGATTGGTTTGTTTGATCTTTTCTTGTAGTTTATTGATTTTCTCTTGATTGTCATTTTTTTGTGCTTCTAGTTGATTTCTAACATTAGTTTGTGCCTGAATTTCAGATTCTTTTTGGCTAATTATGTTGTTAATTCTTTCTAGATTTTTATCAGCATTTTGTTTTTGGTTATTTATTAGTTCTTTTTTATTTTTTGTTTCTTCAAGCTCTTTGTTTATTAAAGAAATTTCGTTTTGTTTTTGGACTAAATTTTGGTTAGCCTCATATGATTTTTCTGTTGCATTTTTTTGGTTATGGTCAGCTTGCTTTAATTCAATAATTGCCATTTGAAGTTCTTTGATTATTGCACTTAGTTTTTTTGAATCAATAGAAGGATTTGTTTTTGGCGAGTCTTTATCTTTTTTTAGATTTTCATTCTGTTTTTTTAATTCCTGGTTTCTTGTAAGTGAATCTAAGAGTTTTCTTTCTAAATCTTCTTTAATTTTTTGCGCTTCTTTTAATAGTTTATTTGTTCTTTCTTGTTCTATTGCTTTCTTATTAAGTTCAGTTATATTGTTTAATGTCTTGAATTTATGACTTAAAATAGGTTTATTTTTAAAAATTATTTGAAATTCATAATCAGTGCTAGATTCTAAAGGAGCTTCGTTTCTTTTTTCACCCCAAGAAATAGTTTCATTATTTTTGTTTATAATGTATTTCTTTTCAAGAAAAGCTTTTGGATTATTTTCGGGAAAGATTCTTGCTGTAAATTCGGTGTTTTCATAATTTTTATAGTTTTTTAGTATAAATGAAGCTGAGTTACTAGTTATTTTTTGTTTGTTTATTTCTAACTTATTTTGGTTATTGCTAACTAGGTATGCTGTTATTATGGCACCAGTCGCCAATGTTGCTGCTATTGCTAGTTCTGCTCCTAGTAAAACTCTAGGTGTTTTTTTCTTTTTTGTTTTAATTTCATGTTTGTTTTCAGTCATATTTAAACCTTTTCTTATGTTTTGGTATTTAATTTTTTTACTAATATAATAATGTTTTTTTTTTTTTTTTTGAATTTCGGGTTATGAACATTGGGCAGGGTTATAAATTGGACATCAAATTTGAACTTATTTTGCTATTGAAATGCGAAATTTACTAGCCTTTTGAAACTTTGGCCTAGTTAATTTTGCTTTTTTTTTTTAAAAAAAAAAAAAAAATAGAGTTTTAATAATTGCGTAACAATTTCTTATTAAAAACTCTATTTTGAATTAGATTATTGACATTACAATAGAAAGAACAAGAACAAACAAGATTATGCCGATTACTGAAATTGAAAGTTTTTTTAATTTTATAGTACCGAGTTTTTTGCTTTTTATAGCAATAAAGGTAATTGCAATTATTGTTAATAATGCACTAATTGCAAATATTGCATAACCAGCTTGGTTTAAAGCTTTTTTTCCTTCTAGATTATTATCTTTAATTTGAATTTCCGCTTTTAGATATGAATTTGTAAATTTTTCTTTGTCCTCTTTTTTATCTGGTTTTTTATTATCGATTAAAGCAGCAAGAATATCAAATCTTTCAATAATGTTTTTGACTTGCTTAGTGTAATTATCATATCAGCTAAAAATATTAATAGTTCTTGAACCAGTTGAAGAAATTAAACGAGATATTTGTTTATTTATAAGGTCATAATATTGATTTATTAAATTTAAATCAAATCCATTTTGAGCAAAGTTTTTCTTAATAATGTCTTTATTTATCTTAATTATTTCTTCAAATTGTATTAAAACAGCTTTAAGAGAGTTAGCAAGACTACTAAAATAATCTACACCATTGATTGTTGAAGAAAATAAACTAGTTAATAATAGATAATTTGAGTTTTTAATGTCGGCTTCGATAACAGATTTGTTATTTTCGTTTTTTAAGAGATTTTCAGCAGCTTTTGTGATTATATCGTTAGCAGCATTTACATACGATTCTTTATTAGTGATTAAAACCCCTGTACCAACCATATTATATAAAACGCTACGTAGCGTATCATTTCTTAAATCATTATAGTTTATTTTGTCATCAATTCCCAAAGCGGTAAATATTTTGCTAAATAGTTGTTTATTTTCTTTAATTATTTCTTCATATGCGTAATTAAGTGATTCTTGTTCCGGAGAAGTATCAATATTTATTTTAATTACATAATCACGACTCTTTTTAGGATCTACTCTATCACTAATTCTCACTGTTGCTGATAATGAATTTCCACCTTCACTTTTTAGATTAATTACGCTATATTTAAATCTAGTGTTAATGGCATTATCAAAAAAGAATATCTTTTCTTTTTCTTCTGCTTTTGAACTATCAAAAAACGTTTTTAGATTGTTTGCTGTTTTAGATGTGTAAATTGAAGAAACATTAGGTATTAGCGAAGGAAGAGCTTGAATTTGCTCTTGGGTATCAATTTCTTTTTGTTGTTTATCCCCGGGAATTATTGGCGGTTTTCTTATTGGTTCATCTTCTTTTTTATTTTTTTGTTCATCAAGAATGAATTTTTTATTCTGATCAAGATCAAATTTAACAAATTTCTTATGCAATTTCGAAACAATGTAATCTTCTCATGATGCAAAGTCTTTGGGCTGAGTAAAACTAAAACCATTAATTGTATTTTCTTTTTCTTTGAAGGTGCCGAATTTAATATTAATTTGTTCTCCTATTTTAGGGATGTCCACCTTGTCGAAAAGCATGTTTGGAAGTTGCTTTTGCAACGCACCAAAGTAATCCTTTATTAATTTATCAAGTCTTTGTTTGGTAATTGTATTAAGTTGTTCTTTATCTTTTGTAATTTTTCCATTTGGCTTAATTTGTTCTTCATAGTTAGTTTCTTTAGTTTTTCCGACCTTTATGTTATCAAATTTTTGCCCTTCGTATTCAACTACAGATGGAATGTAATTTTTATTAGTTGACATTACATATGGAAAAACAATTGTGAAACCAAGGTTATTCATATGCTTAGTTTTTAATGCATCTTTGTTTTTTTCAAGATACTGTTGTAGGACTTGGATGTAGATGAGTTTTTCTAAATTAGGTTTAAAATCCTTGTCTAAATCTTTCAACAATTTTCCTTTTTCATTATCAAGATATTTAATGGTAAAGTCAATTATTTTTTCAACATTTTTTTCCACATTATCTTTTGTAAATTTGGCAAAGGTATCAAAGTCGAGAGCTAGGCTAGGTTTTTCTGGAGCTTTTGGTTTTTGCTTGTTTGGATCAGCGGGTTTTTGAGGCGCATCTTGTTTGAGTTCTTTTGTTTCGTCTTGACGATTGTAGGCAGAAATAAGAGCTAACGAGGGAAGCGGGATCACACTGATTAAACTTAAAGAGAATAATTTATTTTTTAATTTCATAATTTTCCTCCTTGACTAATTTTAGTTTTTGCTCCATTTTTAACATATATAGCCTTTGTTTTAAATGTTTTTCTTCAAGAAATTGGTCAAGACTTAGTCCAATTTTTTGCAATGATTCATAGTAATTAATTTTAGTTGTTATTTCTTTGATTTGCAAATTATCAAATTTTATCTTATTGTTTTGTTTGTATAATTCTAACTTACTAAATGAATTAATGTTAATTTCGTTTTCTTTGATGATTATATTTGCGTTAATTAAAAATAAAAATAATTCTTTTTCTTGATCAAGGTCTCTAATTTTAATAACTGTGTTTTCAAATGCCATCATTGAATTTGAATTAGCAAGACCCCACTCATCCTCTTCATCAATATTGATAAATAATATGGCATTTCTGATTGATAGATGTTTATTACCAATGAAGTGAATATTAATTTTAAATGAATTATTATTAATCATTATTTAATACCCCCAAAACCTTCGTTTGCTTTTGTTAATAAAACAATTTCTTCAATTTCCTTTTCACGTTTAGTACGAATTATTTTTTTCTTAACCTTTGCAATATCTTCTTCAATTTGATTAATAATTTTATTGGTTGTAACAAGGTCATTTTTGGCATTGTAGAAAAATGATTCAATTAACAATGAATATATAGCATTTTCTAAAATGATGTTTATTTCATTTTCAACAAAATCCTCAATACCGGGATAAATTTTGTAACCAGAAATATCACCAACTGAATTTTGTTTATCAACTTCATTTACTAGTTTATTAATGTTGAATTCATCGATAGGAAGAACTGTAAAGTGCCCGTTATAATTTTTATTGGTATTAAGAACAAAATTAACTTTTGAATAGTTATTATCTATATATAAGGTCTTAACTAATTGACTAACTCTTCAAGCAAGATTGGTAGCCTGTTTTTCTTCTTCACTAAAGGATTTTATTACGTTAAACTTGTTTTGATTACAAAATTCACTAGCTCTTTGGCCAATTGTTATAAAATCATCGTGTTTAGGATTTACATTTGTAAGTAGCTTTTTTTCATATCTACTATATGAATCTGTTGAGTATTTTTGGTTCTCGGTCAAATAAATCCAAAGTACTGATCGTTTTTTAAATATATTACGTAATTTTTGAATAGTTTTATTATTATTTTCAGAATCATTAATTAACTTATTTTTTATTGTGTATTTTTCCTTAATAGCATTGATTAAGTTGATATTTAGCAATGCATTAGAAATATTGAATTTTAGCTTTCTCGTAAGCTTCATTATCTCAATCAAAAGAATATTTTTGGAATTATTTACCTTTGTCAATATTCCTTCAAGGTTTTGTAATTTTTCTTCTCATTTTTTTAAATGCATACTATCATCCTATAATACTTTTTTCGTTGTAAAATATGTTTAATAAATTAGATTCATTATCTGTTTTAACAATAATATTTTCAATAATTTCAACAAAGAAATTCTTATTTAATAATTGCTTTATCTCTTCATTGAAGTAAAGCGCTATTTTTGATTTAAATAGGTTAGTTTCAGTTCTTAGATTAATTGATTCAATATTTGTTGATGGAAATTGCTTTATAAATGGTACTAGGTAGTAATTATTCAATCTTTCGTCCAATTTATAGGATAAAACAAATTCATCCAAAATAATTTCATATTTTTTATTTTGAGCCTGTTTTAGATAATTAAACAATTTTTTAACATCTATATCCTTTGATTTTGTTTGAGCTTTTAATTGAATTGTTGACATTAATTTATCAAAGGAGATAAAGTTAGGTTGTTTCTTTAGTTGCATGAAATCATAATTAAATACTTCTAAATCATTTTGTACGGCTTTTAAAATATTTTGTTCTTTCCTACTTAACTTCATTTGAAACTCCTTGGTTTATGACATTATTTTTCTTCGTAATTACTGTTAGAGTTCAAATTAGATTTATAACAGTTGATATGTTAAATAAAACAGCAAAACTTAAAGTAGTGATTACAAAAATTTGGTCCAGCGAAAGTTTTGAAGGAATATTATAGAATGATTGGTTATTATTTGAAAGTAGTAATGCATTTAAACCATTAATTATTAGGGTAAATATTACTAATAAAACCAAACTCTTCAATATTATTGAAACATATATAGGTTCATTTGAAGTTTTGTATTTATAAAGCATTAATATTATAATGCTGAATATTGAAGAAAATAAAAGAGTAATATTTGTGACAATAATTTCTTGATTTTTTAAACTTACAATTGCGGTTATTATTCAAATTAGTGTAAAAATAAAGCCGGTAAAAATTGTATTTAATAAAACCCCTTTAATTTTTAGTGGTTTTAGAAAACTTACTAGGACATAACTAATAAAAAATAGGACAATAAATATTAAGCCAATAAGATAAATATAATTTCTTGATGGTTTTTCAGCATCAATGACATTTGAACTTGTTTTATAAAATAGTGCACGAATAAATCAAATTACAGTAGTAAAGGCAAAACCAATATAAAGAAGTAGTCTTTCTCTAGATTCATTATTTTTTTGTTGTTTTGATGCGGTTCATAAAATTCTTTCGATATTGATTCCAAATATTAGCACTCCTAATGTAACAAAAATTAGAATTAAGTAAAATAGATTAATTCCACTTTTTTGTGAAAATAAACTTATAAAGAATTGATGTACAGGGTTATTATCTAGAAAATCAAATTTTTGCTCATCTTTTTCGATGGTGAATATTCATGCTGATATCGTAGCCATAAAACCTATGACTAAAATTGATCGAGAAATAATTGAAATAATAAGAGTTTTTTTGTTTTTATAAAATAAAGGATTAGTTTTTTTCTTTAATTTGTATGTATAAATTGCATAGGCAACATCGACAATTAATAATATAACTGATAAGAATGATAAATAGTAGTAACTTAGTGTTTTTTCACTAAACATCGTAAATAACAATATTACAGAAATAATTGATAGGGTTGAATATATGATAAATCAAGGTATATATTTTTTAGCCGATTCTTTATGGGTGAAGATATTAGAAAAGTTTTTGCTAATTGTGTATAAAAAGATACTAATTAATAGTGAAATTCTGAATATAGCGAGGTAATTAATACGCTCCAATGATAAACTTGAAAAGTTTAGGAAGTATTCAGGGGTATTTGTAAAAGGAGCGAAAAGTTTTGTTGAAAAAATTGTTATGGGGGCAAAAAATAAGATTAATCCTGATAAAAAAATAAACAAGGAAATGATAGTAATTTTCAAGATTGATACTAACAGATTTTTTCGCTTATTATTGAATAATGACTCAAAGTCATCATATATGCGATTTTCTTTGACTGTGGAATTTTGCATTATCTTGTGGTTCCTTTCTTGAATTTAAATTGCTCTGGAATATTCTCATCACCTAATCCGTTTGCAAATAGGTTGGTTTTTTGTAGATTTGGATAAAGATTTTTTAGAGCTTGTCTATATGATTTTGTTTGATCCTTGCCACCACCATAAATTAAGTCATATTCTGGAAGATTATATTTTCCGAATAAACCTTGATAATTAAATCCTTCTGATCTAAACGCAAGAGCAAGCCCAGTTCTTGCAAATTGATTGGTTGTATGGTGAATAGCGACTAATTCATTATTTTGGTTTCTAATTGATGAACCAGATGATCCGCCAGCTGGTGCTCATCTTCTTGGTAGATAGTTAAGGCTCATGCTGATATATTTCTTATTTTCATATTCAAATAATTTATCACCATTGATTGGCGCACTAATAAAAGAATCTAGAACCCCAGGTTTGTCAGCGAATGAACGATAACCAATTTGATATGATAAATAATTTCCTCTATTTAGCACATCACTAGGGAATGAAGATGGCCCGTTTTCAGAGTTGGTTAATTTTGCATCATAAAAGTCATAATTAGCATTAAATCATAAACTAAATGAATAACCAAACTTTGCTCTTTCTCTTTGATCATCATCGATGTATGCTTTTAAATAGAAATCTTCACGGGCGCTTGGCCATCCAACGGCAAATAAATGATCAAGACTAGGTGGAATCTTTCCACTTAACGGATAATCTATTGCTTGATAATCCACAAGATATGATTTGCTTCTAAATTTGATATGAGATTTTTTATCATTGGCATAATCATTTGTAACTTCTTTAGCTAGATTGAAATCTTTTTTAGCCTTTAAAGCTTCAGTTAAGGTTGCTGAATTAGAGGATGCTGAAAAATCTTTAATTTTTTCAAAGTCAATTTCAATAACAGCAAAATCAGCAAATTCTTCAACACCTTCATAAATTTTCTTTTGACGTTCTGATAAAAAATCAGTTGGATGAGTGCTTAGGTAGTCAGTTGCATTAAAAATGGTTCTAATTGCATCTTTATTTTGAGTTCCAAAAGTTGTGATATTGTCATCCATATCTGATATTCTTAGTTTTGCTCCGCTATGAATGTCTTTATTAATTCTTGTTAATGAGAATCCACTTAAATCCTTAGTTATAGCCCTTGCAACGTGGGCATTTGTTCCAAAATATCATTTAGTTGGATATTTTCCTGTGCTATCTGGTTGAAAGTCTAGAATTCACATAGTACCAGATTCAACATTATTTTCCTTCTTTGATTCAGCACGTTTTTTGTATTCATTAATTTTTTGCTCTAATTCCTTAATTTCTGCCGGTCTTGTATGTTTTTCGAAATGAGTTATTCTATCATCATATTCTTTAAGACTTTGTGTTTTTTGCTTGTTAAGACTTTCCACAAGATGTTCATCAGTATTTTCTTTTATTTTTTTATCTCAATCTGCTTCAACTTGTTTTTTATCTTCTTTTAGCTGAGTAATTTTTTCTTGAATTTTTTTCTTGAAGGTTTCTTCATTTTTTTCATCTTTTCAGAATTTAATTAAATCATTAGATTCAGAAATTTCTTTTTCATAAGTTTTGTAATTACTTATTGAAATTGAAAATGTTTGTTTAGCTATTTTTAGATACTGTTCGTTAATGATTGTTCTTGCGACACCGATGGTTTTAAAGATATCTGGTTTTCCTAATGAATCAATTAAACTAGGTTGCTTACCAACCTCAACACCATTTAATTCCAATCCATCTAATGTGCCATCTTGTTTGTATGTAGGGACACTGAAACCTTTGTAGGCGGAATTTTCATAGGTATCTAATTTTAATTCTTGCGCTTTTTGATCAAATTCTTTTTTCTTTGCATCGCTTATATTTAGGAAAGCTCTGAAATCTTTTAAATTATTAATACCGTTTTTCTTATAATTATCTTTCAGTCTTTCTACATATTCATTGTTATCTTTTTTATAACGATCATATTGACTTAATTTTTGATATTTTTGAATTTCACTTTCTTCAATTTTTTCATCAGAAACTCTTCCATTAGGTCTATTACCTTCACTATCAACATTGAAATTATTTTTGTTTAAACCTGATAGTTTAAATTTGTAATTTTTTTGCGTGTTAGTTGCTTTGTTTCTAAATACAAGTCTAATTTCAGCTTCGCCAGTGGTGTTGGCCTTATCTTCCAAATCAATATTAAAGACACTAAATTCAATTTTTTTGTTTATCGCATCATCTTTGGCTTTTATAAGCAGTGATGCATATTGTTTTTGAAGTTGACTAGGAAAGATTTGCTTTTTTTCATGATAAGGGAAGAGATTTTCAAAAGATAAAACAAAATTAGTCTCAATATCTTGGGAACTAGTTAATCTATTAAAATCAGCTAAAAATTGTTCATCAGAATATTTAAGAGTGCTATCAATTTTTGGTTTACCATCGTTTTCTTCGTTAATTTTGCGAATATTTTCTAGTTCACTAGAAATTTGATTGTTTAGTTGAGATAATTTAGTTTTTGCTTTTTTTAGTTCAATGTTACTAATGTTATTATCTTCAAGCAATTCATTAATTTTTTTAATTTCATTTTTTGATTCGATATAGGCCTTGCTTTTGAAATTTGTTTTATTTTCATTTTCAACATTTTTTAATAAACCTTCTAATTTAGTAAGAGCTTCCTTAACTAAACGCTTTTCTTTATCTTGCTCATTTTCACATGAAATTAAGCCTAGAGTGGGCAGAAAACTTAATACCGATGATGATATTAAAATATTTAGCAAAGTGCGTTTTTTCTTTGTATTCATAATCTTTCCTTTCAAATGCTATATTTTTATAATTTATAGTTTAAGGTTTTAATTTATAAATTAAACTTGTATTCAATTATTAGGAATTATATACTACTTTTATTTAAAAAACGAGTTTTTTACTCGTTGTTTAAACCTAATTATTTTTTTAGTAATGAGTCGAATTTTTTTTGGGTTTCATTATCTATAGAAACTATTGAAACTGCTACGGCCCCAATTCCTGTATGAATAGAAACATCGGCTGGTAACTTGTATGTATAAATTGGAATCTGATCATTTATGATGTTTTTAAATTTTGTCAAAAGCTCCTCAATCATTTCATTATCTGAATGAAGAACAAAAAGCACTTTTCCATCAGGAGTGTCTTTGTTTTTATTTCACATATCTGTAACAGTTTTTTCAAGTGATTTAGTAAATACGCGCCCAATTGAATCCTTTTCTAATACACCATTGTCAAAAGCGATTAGTGGAACTATTTTTAATAATTTAGCTATTGCAGCAGCACCTTTTGAAAGCCTTCCACCTTTGACTAGAGCGTCGTTAAATTGTGGAATTAAGATTAATCTTTCATTATTTATTTCAAAATGTTTTATAGCATCTTTAAAAGAAACACCTGAATTAATTTGAGATTCAAATTTAAATAAATCTTTTAGAATCAAGAAGGAAATTCTTTTTGATTCAACAATATATACTTTGTTGTTATCTTGAAATTGTGTTTTAAGAAATGATGTTTGTGATGATAAAAATTTAGAGATAGGATAAACTAAAATTAAATCATATTCATTTAAGTATTTGTTTATCTCGATATCATTAATCGCTGGCGAAGAAGCTGCAGTGGTGGCATTAATTTTTTTATTTTCTCTTCACATTTTAGCATAATCATCAACAACAATGTCTCTTCCGATTTGATATGTTTTACCGTCTATTTCGCATTGCAATGGTATAAATCCTCAACCAAGCTCATTAGCCTGCTTTTCTGTTAATCCAGATGAAGAATCAACAATAATTTTTATTTTCATACATTCCTCCTAAAAAATGGTTGTAGCAAAATAATTTAGTATTATATATAAATAATTTAAAAAAAAATTATAAAAACCCACAAAATAAGTTGATTTATTAAATTTTTTATATTTATATTTATGTTTGCCATTAGTACTTTTTCGTTTTTTAATTAGTATAAAAAGTTTTAAAAATTAAAAGTTAGCTATAATTTTAAAAATATTAAACAATAGAGTTTTAAAATAATCATAACCAAACTAGTTGGTCTTAATTTAAGGAGTTATTTACATTATGAATTTTTTAGAAGAGCTTAAAAACAGAAAAATACTAAATAATATTTCTAACGAAGAAAAGTTTTCTCAAATTTCTCATGATTCAGGAATTTATATTGGTTTTGACCCCACCGCCAAAAGTCTTCATTTAGGAAATTATTTGCAAATTGCTACTTTATTAAGATTTAAGAAACAAGGCTATAAGGCTTATGCAATTCTAGGAGGGATTACTGGGATGATCGGTGATCCAAGTTTTAGAAAGAGTGAAAGAAGCTTCCTTGATCAAAAAACCCTTATCAACAATAAGGAATCAATAAAAAAACAACTAGAAAATTTTGGTTTATCAGTGATTGATAATATCGAATTTTATAAAGATATGACGTTATTTGATTTTCTTTCACAAATAGGAAAAATGATAAATGTAAATTATTTATTAGAAAAAGAAAGTATTGCAACTCGATTGGATAATGGATTAACATTTACTGAATTTAGTTATCAGCTTATTCAAGGTTGAGACTTTAAGAACATGTTCGAAAAGTATGATGTGAAGATTCAGGCTGGTGGTTCAGATCAATGGGGTAATATTACAACTGGTCTTGAGTTTATTAGAAAAATTTATGGAGAAGCTGCTTGTGCGATTGCTTTAACAATTAATTTATTAACTGATGAAAATGGAAATAAATTTGGTAAGTCAACTGGCGGCGGCTCCTTGTGGTTAGATAAAAATATGACAACTCCTTATTCTCTATATCAATTTTTATTAAATCAATCAGATTCCAAAGTGGATGAATATTTAAAGACATTAACTTTTCTTAAATTAGATGAAATTCAAAATATTATGAGAGAGCATGAGCAAGCTAAATTTAAAAGAGTAGCGCAAAGAATTTTAGCATTTGAAGTGGTTAAGGATATTCATGGAATACAATATGCAAATCAGGCAAAAAAAATAAGTGAAATTTTATTTGCAAATAGTAAAGAGGAATTATTAATTAGCGATATTGAAATAATTAAAGAATCCCTTAAAACTTTTAGTGTTAAACACGGCACTAAATTTATTGATTTTATAAAGGAAAATAAAATCACTTCTTCAAATAGGGAAACTCGAGAATTTATAGCTAAAAAATCCTTTATGCTTGATAACGAGATTGTTGAAAATGAAAATATTGTAATTAATTTTGATAGATATGATAATAAGTATGCAGTCCTTAAAAAAGGAAAAAAAGAGTTTTTTATTTTAATAAATGCAAATTAGAAGAAAAAATATTCTACCCTTAAATTTAATTAATGAAATAAAATTTAATTTATTTGATTTGTTTTAGGCAAAATAGCAAAAGTACAATTGATATTTGCAAAAGGTGGAAATTACTATTAAAGATTTTGCAGAAATAAAATAGAGGATGATTATAACATAAGATATTTTGGAGATAAAAGACTAGATAATTTTGAAAAATACAAAGAAATCTCGAACCTTAATTTTTTTGCTGTTAACAAAGCCAAGAGTATATGCTGATTTTAGCTGTGAATAATTTTTTATAATTTAAATATGAAGATAACTGATGTATGCTAGGCAGTAATTTTCCAAACTTATATTATGGTTTGCAAAAAATAGAATGCCTAGCAAAAATTTAGTAATTGCTTTTGTAATAATTTTTAGATTAAGAATATGTATTTGCACAAGTTAAATAGCAATCCTTAGAAGCAAAATAGAAGTATTGATACTTATTTTAAATTGCTATTTTTTTAATACTTTTGGTAATAAAGCTCCTTGTTTTGAAAATATTGATATTAATAAAATTATTTTAGCTATTGAAAAACTGTGGATACGATGTTTTGCAATTAATTTACTAAGACAGCAAGATTAATTATTTTAAGGGTGATTGCTGAAAAAATTATTTTTGTTATAAAAAAGCATGTTAGGTGAAACATGCTTTTTTAAGATACAAGAATAACTATTTTTTAATTTCTTTCAATCTTGCGCTTTTTCCTTTAAGACCTCTCATGTAGTAAAGTTTAGCTCTTCTAACCTTATTTTTTCTAGTTACTTGAATAGCAGAAATTAAAGGAGAGTTAATTTTAAATACACGTTCAACGCCAATACCATATGAATCTTTTCTAACAGTGATAGATTTATTGATACCTTCACCATATGCAGCAATAACTAGCCCTTCAAATACTTGAATTCTTTCTTTATCGCCTTCTTTAATTCTAACGTGAACTCTAACTATGTACCCTTCTCTTATTTCGGGAAGATCTGTTCTAATTTGGTCTTTTTCTACAAGTTCTAATAAGCTACTTCTCATTTTTTATCCTTTCGATAATATCTTTACGATTTTTTAGTGTTTTTAAATAAGCATGTTTCTCACGTCATTCTTTTATTAGTTTATGATTACCAGAAAGTAATATTTCAGGAACTTTTAGTCCTTTATATTCTGCTGGTCTAGTGTATTGGGGATAGTCAAGTAGTCCTTCGTTTTCAAAACTTTCGTTTTGATGGCTCCCCTTGCGCAAAACTCCGGGAACTAATCTAGCAACAGCTTCACAAACAACCATAGCTGCAGTTTCTCCACCTGTTAGAATATAATCTCCAATTGATAATTCTTCATCCACAAAATTTAAAACGCGTTCATCAAAACCTTCATAATGGCCACACACGAGTGTTATTTCATTATGCTTAGCAAGTTCGTGTGCTTTCATTTGGTTGAATTTTTGTCCTTGTGGACTAATTAGGATTTTATAACTATTGGGTAGTGTTTCAAGAGCGAGATCGATAGGCTCGACTTGTAGAAGCATCCCATCACCCCCGCCGTATATACAATCATCAACCTTATTTCTTTTTTCTTTTGAAAATTTTCTAAAATCAATAATATTTAATTCTAGGTGCCCAAGACGTATTGCTTTGCCTATAACACTATAGGTTTTAAATGCTTCAAAATGTTCTGGGAATATTGTGAGAATGTTTATTTTCATAACTATTTGTTTTTTGATTCGATGTATTTTTTGTAGAAATCGTTCTTCTTTAAAAGAGTTCTAACTGTTTCAGTAGGCTTTGCTCCGTTGTTTAAGTATACAGTTGTTAATTCTTCATTTAGATATAAATTTTTTGTATGAGGATCATAGTATCCTAATTCATCAATAAATTTTCCATCACGTGGTGCTCTAGCATCAGAAGCAACAACTTTATATGTAGCATGGAATTTTTTTCCGGTTCTTTTTAGTCTTAATTTAACCATAAGTATTCCTCCTTGAAGTTTTTTATATATTTTTAGTATATTTAAATTTTAATAAAAAAATTTTAACATAAAAAAATAAATGTTAAGTAAAAATGCTTAACACTTTAATTTGATTTTTATATTTGATATAAGCAAAGATAATTTGTATTATTTAGTTTTATAGTTTTAAAAACTATAAATAGTATAATTATTATTATGAACAAAGAATTATTAAAAGAAAAATTAAACTATTCATTTGCACCATATTCAAAGGTTAAAGTGGCAGCTTTAGCTATTGATAAGTTGGGCAATGAATATTATGGAGTCAATTGTGAAAATGCTGCGTATCCTAGTGGACTTTGCGCTGAAAGATCTGCACTTTTTGGTTCGGTAGCATATGGCGCAGAAGTGGGGACATTTAAGGAAATACATATAATTAGCAATTTGAATAAAATATTATTCCCATGTGGTGCCTGTCTACAAGTAATGTCTCAATTTTTAGATAAAGATTCCAAGGTAGTATTGCATTCTACTGATCTAACTGAGGAAAGACAATTTTCGATGAATCAATTAATACCTAGCGCAGTAAAAAATGAAGACATTATCCACGCTGCAAAATAAAATGGGGATTTTATGGAAACTGAACATGTTTGCGATTTAAAACATCTTGATTTGCATGGAAATAATTTTGGAGAAGAAATTTCTTATTATTTAGAAAAATTTTCAATATCACAAAAAGAATTAGCACAACGTTTAGGGCTTAGTGCTCAATATGTCTATATAATCATTAATAGCAAAACGAATGTTAATTTAAGTATTGCAATTATTGAAGGCTTGGAAAATGTTTTTAATTTGGAATTAGGTACGCTATCTGAGGTTTATTCAATATATGCTAATAAGGAAAAATCTAATATACAAGATGCTGAAAAACTTTTGGTGCAATATGGAGAGGACTTTATCATTAAGAATCCAAGTTTGCCACTGGTAAGTAATATTAAATTAACAAAGGATATGCCTATTAGCAAAAAATTGATGATTATGAATAGGTTTTATGGCGTTGCTAATTTAGATAATTATACCCAATATTTGCGTGAAAATGCACTAGCAGATGAAAGTATTTATGCCAACCCTAATAGTAAGGTTTGAATTCGATTTTGTGAATTATCGGTTTTAGAAACAATTAGTACTAAAAAAATTGGTGTTTTTAGAAAAAATAATTTTGAAGTTGTGTATAAAAGAGTTGTTAAATTAATATGCGCTAAAAATTTAAACTTTAAAAATAAAATTGATGAAATACAAAATTATTTATTGACTAAAGGAATTATTTTGATTACAATGCCTTTTATCGAGAATAGCGATATTGCGGCCATTACTTTTCAAAAAGGAGCTAGAAGACTTATATTTGTTTCGGATATTTTTAATTGTGAAGCATTTATTTTTAACTATATTTTACATGAATTAACACATTGTTTTTTTGTTAATAAAAGCGAAAATGAAATTGATGATATTTATATTGAGGCATATCATAAAATTAAGTCTGAATATAATTTTAAATATGAGGGTATTGATGATGCTCTATTGGCTTTTGACAAGTGTAGTGCAGTGCAACATGATGATCGCAAGGGTGAGGTTTGCGATATAACTAAGAAAGTTTTTTATAAATACGAAAAAGTTTCTTTTAGTTAATATTTCTTGTAAAATATTCATTAAATGAAATAATTAAGAAATAAAAATAGGATCTGACTTAATAGATCCTATTTTTATTTAATTGTCTAAATCCAAATAAATATACTCAGTGGCCTCAGTGTTCATTTTCCCATTAACAATTATATCTAGGCATTTTACAGAATATCTGATAGCAGGTTGCTTCTTTTCGAGACCTTCAAGTACAAATTCCATCTCTATAACATGACCAGAAAGATATTTTAAGCTTCCTAATGTTGATGTAAAAGATAAATATTTTTTAAAATTTTCATTTGCTTTAACATTTTCGAACGTTCTTGAAGGGTCATTAGCAGCTTTTGATGTAATTCCCCTATCAATTGGATAGGAATCGGCTCTAATTTTTTGCAATATTTTCATTAATTCTTCACGAGGTAACTTTTTACCTTCATTTGTTAGGGTATATGAAAATGAGTTTTTTATTTCGCCTAATTGTGAAGTCGTTAGAAGTTTTGCTTTAGGACGTTTTAAAGGGTTTATTTTGCCTGTTGCATTATTTTGACTTTTGTCAGGCAAAAGCTGATTGTTTTGGCTATTTGTCGGTCCTCCACACGAAACAGCTATTAGCGGAAATACGATTCCACTAAATGAACTAAATATTAGAAATTTTTTTATCTTTTTCATATCTATATTATACCACTCCATTTTTTAATGTTTTAAATTAATCAGTTTGCAATTTGACTATTCCATTAGCTTCTTCTTGATAATTTCTATCGACACATTTTATAGTGTATTTAATTATTGGTGTTTGTCCATCAAATGCCAGTTTGAATTCATATATATGTGCTGAACCTAAACCATTTAATTTATGATATTTAAATGAAAAGTTTTTTTTAAATTCAGCATCTCAATTAATGATTTGAAAAGTATTTATTTTAGTATTATATTTTGATTTTGTAAACTTATCTCATAAGGCATATAATTTTCCTTCTTCATTTAATTTTTTGCCCTCAGGTTTTAATGCGAATTCAAATTTTTCTTTTATTTCTTGAATTTGTGAGTCGGTTAATAATTGTACTTTTGGTTTATTTGGATTTTTTTTATCAAAATTACATGATAATGTAACAATTGGCAGTGTGAGGATAGAACTAGTAGCAATTATTGATAAGAATATTTTCTTCTTATTTTTAATCATTTTTTTCTCCTTATTTAATTTTTATATCTTGTAAATAATTTAAGTTATTTCAACCAAGTGGTTTAATGATGTTATTTTGATAAATAATTTTAGAAAAGCTATTGATGTTAATTTGATTTATAAGATTTATTGAATAACTAATTAGATTATTAATTTCATTAATAAGTTTTAATTGGTTTTCTACTTCTAAATTACTTAGATAAGTGATAAATAATGTTTCTTGTGTTTTGCTCAAACTATTTTTGAGATTTATATTATTATTCACTAAAAAATTATGCAATGAAATAATCTGTTCAAAACTAGTTAAATAATCTTTCTTATTTTTAGATATAAGGTCAATTAATTTATTTAAATTATTTTCAAAATTTGTTAATTGTTTGTATAAATATTCTGGTGTTGTTCCCTGGAATAGTTTAAATGTAGATTTTTTGTATATTGATTTATTTCTCTCAAAAAATTCTTGATATTTTTCAAAGTTATCAATTTTAGTTATATCTATGTTTAGCCGGCGGTCGATAGAATTAAAAATCTTTTTAATCAGCAGTATCCTTTTGTTAATAAATTGATTATCCTTGGTGATCATTATAGGAATATTTACATAAATATTTTCATTTGAATTAGATGTTTTATAAAAATTATCAATTATATTTCTTAGGTTAGTTTCAATAAATTTAAATCATGTTGATTTAATCTTGTCTTCAACAAAAACAATTAATGGATCATTTAGTCTATTTTTATTTTGGTATTGGAATGTATCACTTAATTTTTTATTATTCGCTCCAAAAATAATAGGTTTCGATATTTGATTATATGCATCCTTTAGTTCACTTATTCCAATAGCATCATTAGAGGCTAAAATATCAAGATTTTCTGGTGCTTGACTTAATCATAGATTTTTGTCATCCTCAATTAGGCTATACTGGTTTATTAGGTTGTTAAATAATGATTGAAATGTCAAATTATTTTTGCTAAATTCTAGTGAGTTATTATCTTTTAATCCATAATATAGTTTCATAAAGTTTTTATTCATATATTTCGTTTTTATATCAGGATTTTGGTTAATGATAATATTGTTGTTAATTGAATATCTATTATAATTTTTTTGATATGAAAAATTATATTTCTTATAGTTTTCAAGAATATAGTTTTTTTCATCTAAATTAAGGTCTTCATATTCTATTTTTGAAATAATATTTTGCTTAAAAGCATTTAATGATTGGAGTGAAAACGTAGATTGCGATAAGGGCAACGAGTTGTATTGAATGATTATTTCTTTAAGATTATCATCTTCATTTTTTTGATAGTTTTTATTTATTTTTAAGGTAGTTTCATTGGCATTCATATGCGAAATAAAATAATTACTTGCATAAAATCTGTTTTGGTAGGTTTCACCATAATTAAAAAATCAATCAAGATTTTTTAGGGGATCTTTGTAACTTGATTCTATTATTTCATAAGGAATTGCATCTAGATAATTTTGAATAATAAGGATATTATCAAATATTTGTTTTAGATTTTTAAATGATCCGTCCCTTGTTTTGATAGTAATTTTATTATTATCAAAATTAAGTAGTGCATCAACATCAATATCATTTTGAATTAGGTAGTTATATAGATCGAAACCATCATTTTTTTGTAGTTTTTTATTGTTATATTTTGAAAGATCAATCTTATGCTTTGTAGCAAAAGAGTGGCGATATTCTTTGTTTCGTAACAATTTTGATAATAACCCCAGTTTAAATGATTTGTGGTTAATATGGTTATTGGTATTTATAATATTGCCTAGGTAATTAATCCAAACATTGTCTCTATTTTTAATTTCTATTGTAACTTTATTTGTGTTATTCAAATCTTTAGCAAAGTTTGGGTTATTTATTGATTTGATATCGCTCGAAGGAACAAATAGGAAGGGTGAGTTAAAACCATTACCCTTATCCTTTTTAGGCTTAAAAATACCATTTTCTGGTTTGTTTGATTCATTTTCATAATCTACAATATCAGTATTATCATTGCTATATTCATTAGTGCCTATTGGCGTTGTGATATTAATTTTGTTGGCCCATTCTAATTTATAATGAAGTTCTGAGGGAGCTAAAACAATATTGTCTCTAAAATCAATTAAGGGCTGTTGGCTTGATTTTATTCGTATTAGTTTTGCTGCTGTTGCTAGGTTAATTTTGTGAATATTTTTACTAGTATAGTTATCATCAAGGTAGCTAAAGCTAGCATAATCATTACCATAATTATTTTTTTCAATGAAACGATATTTATTGGTGTTGAAATTATTTTTTACACATGATATTGTAATTATGGGCATTAAACTGATTAACGGTGTTAATAAAATCATTTTTTTGTTCATTTTATTTCCTCCCTTAGTTTGTTTAAACATGGCTATGAAAACTTAAAAGCATTATTGTTGTGACAATAGAAGCAGCAAAAATTATTAATGTTCGATATAAAGTTTTAGTATCTTTGTTTCTTATATGAATAAATTCAGGGACTAGTTCAAAGATAGCGGTAAATATGATAATTGCGCCTCCAAAAATCAATAATGAGGATTGTATTCATTTTAAATCATCGTTTATGAATCGCCCAGTAAATGCTCCTAAAAAAATGAAGGGGATTATAAGTAAAAAAGTTATGAAATTATATAAAACTGCCTTTCCTTTTTTTTCTCCATATTGAATTTGACGGAAGTATATGATTGTGACTTCAATAAGGATATGGATGGTAAATGTTATTAGTAGAGTAAGTGAACTTGAAAAAGTATTTTGAGTAAATATTATTTTAAATATTGAATATCCAATAAAAAAACCATCAATTATTCTGTGACTTAATAACATAACAATTGCTAATCAAGCTGCTTTGGGGTTATCAATATCTTTGAATGAAATTAGGTGATCTGAGTGGTTATGTTCTTCATGACTTTTATGAGGATCTATTTTAGATTTTCTAATAAATAAATACCTTCCTGCAATAACAACACTAAAGCCTATTAATGCACTTATCCCGAGAATACCGACAGTTACTAGTGTCCTGTTTATTTCTGAACCAAACTTATTTGGGCCATCATGTGTAAAATCGATAGCAATTTTATATCCTTCTCGCAAAAAACCGAATGCTCCAATCATTAAAAACATTCCAGTTGAAAAAGCATACATATAAATAATTGCATTACCTTTTTTTGCTTTTTCAGATGGCTTTATAAACGAAAGGAGACCTAATAATATGAGTGGTAAAATCATTAATATCGGGATATAAACTAGTATATTTATAAATATGGTTAATTCTATATTATTTTCAAATGCAGTCCCCACGTTATTTATTATCATATATTTACCTCCTTTCACAATGTTTATTAATTCGTAATTTTGTAATAATTATACAATATTTTTATAACTATAATATAAAAAAAAGTGATAAAATTTGTATTATGAAAATAAGAAAAAAGCTATTAAATTTGTTATTAATTTCTCCTATTGTGGCAATTCCTTTTGCAGTTTTAAGTTGTAGTCAAAATATTAAAAAAGAAGTATATTTAGATATTGATAAGGTATCGAGAGTATTTTTGAATAGATTAACTCTTAGCCAAATAGCCTCAATAGAAAAAGATGAACATATATTTTATTGATTCGATAAGAATGGCCGCCATAATTTTGATGCAGTAAAGATAGAAAACAAAAAAATGTACCTACTTAATAAAAATGAATGGGTTGAATATAAACCGGATTTTCCATATAGAAATAATTGAAAGCAGTTTACTACTGGCAATAATAATATTCGTATATTCGATTCAGATGAAAAGAGTGATATTAATAGCTTTTTGAATGAATATTCGTTTGATGATGTTGACTCAGCAGGTTCTTTTAATGACGAATGATTTACAACTTTATCATTGATATTTGGAAAAGATTTTAATAGAAATAGGGATCCCTATTTTGAGGACATACAGACAGTAATTTTTAGATTGAACCAAGATATTGATTTGAATTATTCTATAATGAATCGTAAATATCTTATTAATGCTAAAAAGCATAGGGTATTGTTTTCAAATTGAATTCAACCTCAATATATACAAGCAAAATCTTTTTTGTCAAATGAACATAATGAGATGAGATCAACATTTGTAAAACTATTAAAACTTTATTTAAATAAGTTTAACGTTGATGTGGCATCAATCGATATTGATTGAAGCAATAGCGAAATAAAACATTCATACTCTGGAGCTACAGATTATATTTCCTTTGAGATAAGTAGTATTAAGGATTGGAACGGTCAAGAATTAATAAAATCTAAAAATAAGAATAAAAAGTATTATTTAAATGGCTTCAGAAATTATGCCACAAATGGAAAATTTGGTGTCGGAACTAAAGGAATAAAAGAAGAATATCCATTATTTACTGATTACGTCGAAAATCCCCTTTTATTCATGGATGGAAAGAGATATCTAACAATTATTGATAATATTAATCACTTCATAAAGTCATCAGGTTCAAAAGATTATTGAAATGCCAAAGGTTTGATGAATTTATTTTGAAATCTAAAAGATGAGATCTTTGTAATAAAGATTCCAGAATATAGAAAAAAAGAAGATCTTGAATATAAAATAGTTGATTTTGAATTTACTGATTATTTTGACACTAATCAGGTTTTTAGAGCAATTGTTCAGGTTACTAAGAAAGATGGCACAAAAAAGAAATATTCCTGGTTAAGTTCTAACTTTGATGATCATGGACACAGGTTAAAGGGGTTGATTACTAAAAATAAAAATAACGCAAATATTTTACCTGAGGATATTTATTCATTTAAACCAAGTAATAATGGGATAAAAGCTGGCATAAAACTTTCGGATTTTGTTAACAGTAACAAGGATTCAGCGTTTATTGAAGGGCTTAATGAAGCATCAAATAAGATGGATAAATTGTTTAATTATTGAAATAACGATAGTAGACAAAATTTTGATGTTTCGCTTTTAGATAATAATTCATATCAAGTCAAGGTGCTTGAAGCATATATTAATAACTATTTATTAGCTTATGCTCTAGAAAATAAACAAGGCAAAACATTAGATGGTATAAAGAGAATTGAACTTAATTTAAAACCAGAAAAAAATAAATTAGGTCAATTATATATTGAATTAAATTTTATTTCATTTAATAATCCGTCTGATTTTAAGTATAAATCAAAAAATGATAAAGTTATAGCAAAGGCTTCTGTTTATTGAAATTATTTTAAGGGCTATGATGTTCAAAAATCTAATGATATATTTACACTTATTAATTTTGAAAGGTTGGTATAACTAATGAGGATCAAAAAAATTTTGACTAGTTTTTTGGGATTATCTTTATTTGGATTGCCTGCTATTTCAATTTCATGTATAAGATATCCAAATGATTCAGAAAATGTATCATTAAATGAATCGATAGAAAATAAGAGTAACATTGTTGAGATAAAACTTGAAAATAAACCAACACTTGAAATAAAAAAAATATACGATAATGAACTCTTGAAATTATTTTTAGAAGTTAAACAGACGTATCGAAATTATCGTAAGCGATATATTAGAATTATAAGAAGAATAGATGCTTTTAGAAACAAGGTTGCTGCATTAATTATCGACCAAGGAAAACCTGAGAATTCAAAAAAAATTAATGATTTTTTTGTTAAATGATTAGAAGAAGCAGGTAAACAAAAAACAAGTTTAGCTAAACTTTTAGATAAATATCAACTAATTTTTCAAGATGTTGATGCCGTTTTGAACGATGTTAATTTAGTTTTTGATAATCAACAGTTTATTAAATTTATCGAAATTATTGATAAGAGATTGAGTGGAAAGGATATTAATCTTGGTGAGCTGCAAAAGTCCATTATCGATGCCTGAGATTTTTTAAGAAAGAATGTATTTAATGAAAAAAAAGTTTCGAAAATAGAAGATCTTGACAAGATAAATATCGAGAGTGACAAGAATTCTCATACTCATTCACATGCCATTGTTAATCTTACCTTTGAAATGGGGTTATGGCATTTATTGTTAAAAAAGAGTGTAAAGGATCAAAAAATAATAGGTGAATTAAAAAAAGATTTTAAAGTTTTAAAAGAAAATGTTATTGACAACATTGGCCAAAAAAACTATGAATCAGATTATAATTTTTTAATTAAACTATTTAGTGAAAATATGGATTTTAACAAATCTAATAATCTAATTAATGATGAATATCAAGCCAAAGCTAAACAAATTATGGAAAGTATTAAGAAAATATTGATTGATGTTGCTAAAAAGGAAGGTATATCTGATAAATTAAATCTTAATTAATTGAATTTTTTAAAAAAATAGGCCTAAGTTGAATTTCTTTGCGAAGTATGCTTGGCCTATTTTATTTTGTTTTTGGGTTAAATGTATTAGCTAAACCTGATGATAGTAGCTTTAAATTTATTGAAAAAGCAATTATAAATATTGATGCGGTTAAGAGATATCCAGGATTATTGGATACCAAACTAATTGCTTCTTTTAAAATGAAACCTATATTTATGCTATTTGAATCATTAATAAAATCTAGGAATGCTAATGAAGAAGCAATTAAGATATTAATAGAAAATCTTTCAACTAATATTATTAGAAAGTTTGCAAAAATTCTTTTGAAAATATGATTATAGGCAATTCTTCAATTTGATGCACCAACAGCCCTAGAAGCAACGATAAATTCTTGTGTTAGCAAGGAATTGATTTCTTCTTTTGCAAATTTGAAATATGAAATTCAGCAAATTATTGATAATGATATAAACAACCCATATAAACTTGTTCCGATAAAAATAGATAATAGAAAAACTCAAATAATTTCTGGGATAACACTAATAGAGTTAATTATTCTATCAATAAATCGTACAATTATATTTTGCTTATAAATATTTATAATAACTGCAAAATTAAAACCGATAAAAATATTAATGATAATTGCAGCAAGAATTATTAAAATAGTTGACCAAATAGATGTTATCGTTCTAGCATATATATCAATTCCTTGGTTGTTTGTTCCTAGAAATAAACCATTAGGAATTTTTATGGGCATATCTTTAGATAATTGTAAGAGATTTACTGCTTTGATTAGATTGTAAGGATTGTATGTTAAAGTAACAATATCTGTATAAATAGTTTGCTCTCCACCAATATCTCTCGCTGAGTCAAATTCAATTCAAAATATTAAGTTTCTATGTTCACTAGCCGCTGATTTTGCTTCCAGTTTTGCGATGTTTCTTATAAAATCTAATTCAACACCACGATTAAAGTTTTTTGTTATTTTTTGAGAAATATTTGATGGCAGGTCATTAACTAGTGTTGTATTTTCATTGATTGAGTGAGTAGGAGAGTTTTTAATTAAAAATGTGGCAATTAATAAAGCTAATATTAAAATAACAAAGCATATAAAACAAATAAGATTAAATTTATTGGCAAAAAATCTTTTTCAGTATTGTTTTGCAGAATTTGTATGGATAACATAAGGATTCGAATTCGATTTTTTTTCTCTTGCAAAGTTAAATAGATTATTGTGCATTTTTACCTCGTTTATATTTTTTAAAAAGAAGTAAAGAAGTGAATTCGTTTTTCGGGCTCAACTTTATTATAGCGATTTTATTGATTAATAAAAGAAAACTTAGTAAAATAAAATTAAAGATAAAGTAAAACATAATAATATCTACTTCACCTTTTCTGAAAGCAAATGAAATTAATAAACTTTGGCCTGGGATTGAAAAAATTCTTTCAACTAAAATTGTTATTGTGAATAATAAAACATAGAGAACAAAAAATAAGTTGAGTTCGCCAATTAACAATTCTTTTAAAACAACTTTTTTTAGTAAATCACGCTTTTTCATTCCATATGTTTTTGCAAATAGATAATAATCTGATTTAAGAATTTCAAACGTTTTTTTTCTTGATTTAGAAAAGAAGATAGCTACTGTTGGAAGTGAAGAAATTAGTATAGGAACTATTAGCGAAGCAAAGCTAAGTTTACTATTTAAAAACTGCGAGGGATAGCCAAATATGTCTGCACTTGATAAAGCAAGAATGCAAATAATTAAGATTGGTAAGGAACCTAAAAAAGAAATAATAATAGAGGTTATAACATCATATGATTTATTAAATTTATAAGCAGAAAACACTCCTAATATGTTGCCGACAATAAAGCTAATAATAAATACTGATAGACTTATTAAAAAGGTCCAACGAAATTGCCGTAGGTAGAGAAATAAAATGTTATTTTCAACACTTGCTAATTCATGAGAGTATATTTTTCCGGGATTAAATGTAAATAAATTTGTTAAAAAGGTCTTAAATCTAGCTCCATAGTTATGTGAAATTTGTGAATAAATAGCTATATTTTTTTTAATTTGAGGTTCAATTAAAACATTTATTGCAAAGAATATAATAACAATTGAAATAAAGAAAATAAAAAAATAGAAAGCAATATTTTTGAACAAGTTTATTTTAATTTTAGTTGTCATAATTTACCCCCTATTTTTAACTTTATCTATCATTGGCGTATTTTGAATGCATTATTCTTCGTGATGGTCATCGATATTTTCTATTTGAATTGATTCTGTTTGAACTATTTTTTTGTCTGCGGTGTTATAGAAATTTATATTTAATATTAAGAAGTTATCTACAAATTTAGTTTTTGAATCATCAAAATTGATACTAAATTCAATATCATTTTTATTTTTATCAATTTTTTCGATTGGTAGTGTTTTTTGTAATTCTTCTAATAAATTTTTAAAGCCTTTTTCTTGCTCTGCTTTTAGTTTATTCAAGAAATTAGTTTGTGCTTCTTTTTCTTCAATTTTATTTTTTAATTTTGTTGTAAATTTTCAATTTGAAATCGTTTTTACAGGTTCGATTTTTTTGAAACCAATTAATGTAAATCTAATTGTAGTATTTAAAACCTTGAATTTAATATCTAGGTGGATTTCACCCTCATCATCATGCGAATGAGTTGAAGCGGAGATACTTAATTCTTCTTTTTCTCTTAATTCATTTTCGATAAAAATAATTGAATATTTTGAAAAAACTTTTTTAACATCTTCTCATTTTTTTGCTGATTTTAATTCCTTAACTACATCAGAAGCAATAACTTCTTCTTGATTTTCGGCTATTTTTTGAACAATTAATCCTGATTTTTCTTGTGTGTTTCTTTTATTGAAACTTGATATTGCTAATTTTATTTTTTCTAATAATGATTTAACCTTTTTTTCGTCTTTTTCATCTTTTTTAAGTTTATTTATCTCTTCTAGTATTTTTTGAGCATTCTCTTTTTCATTTAAATCTTCCTCATATTTAATAATTTTTTGAATTTGGTCTTTTTTTGAAATAATTTGGTTGATTTCCGCAGTTGAATCGCCATTTTTATTACTACATGATGCAACTACTAATGGAGTGCTTAAAACTGCTATTAAAGGTGATAGTGATAAAAATAACTTTATGTTTTTTTTCATATATTTACCTCATTTAAAATTAAATTACTTTAATAAATTATAACAAAAATAGTTTAACTATATTTTTATTTTTTTTGCATTTTTGTCTTATTTATGCGATTTTTATTAAAATAATGTGAAAAATTAAATAAAATTTAAATTAACAAAGTAATTAACTAAAATTAATTATAAAATTGTTTCCAATTGGTATTATAAACTTGTTGCTGAAAGGTTAAGATGTTATATGAGTAAAAAAGATTTATTGATGTTAGAGAATCGAATAAATTCATGTACAACCTTTGGAGAATTTTTAAGAAATATTTTCACAATTGCCAATATTAAGACAAATGATGTTTGCAAAAAGATTAAAGCCGATCGAAGAAAAATATTTAACTTGTTAAACGATTTAAGAGATGATGTTAGTCTTAATTTAATTCAAGATTTAGAAAAAATGCTAGACCTAAAAATTGGCTATTTAACAAATAAATGATATTTTTTTAGAAATAATCTTAATGTTGGCCCATTAGATAAAGCAGAAATAATTAAAAGACTAGGCTGGGAGATACTTGAAAAAAATCGTTATCTTACTAATATCTTAGGCGATAATAGGCTTAGCCAGTCGCCCAGTGAAGAAGAAATAATTGAATTTCTTGAAAAATATTATGGAACATTGAACATTGAGGAATATTCAAAGTATATTTCAAAACATTTGTATATTAATCATTGCAAAATTACAAAACATAATAGAATCCCTTTTATTCGTTTTTGTGAATTATTCATTAGAGAAAATTTTAAAGGAAAAGACATTGCTTCAAGATCAAGATTTAAGGAATATTTACCAAAATTTGTTATTGTTAGATTAATTGATACACTGTTTAATGAAATTGATTCTTTTGATGAAAAAATTAGTAAAGTTTCTTTGCTTCTTAAAGATAGAAATATTGAGTTAATAAAACTTCCCTATATTGAAAAAACGATGACAAGATCGATAACTTTTTCATTTGGTCCTAAAAAATATATTATTATAACTGATATGTATAATTCCGAAATATTGATTTTATTTTCATTATTTAGAGAAATTATGATTTGCTTTAATCCTTGATTATCAAGAGAAGAGTATTATGAAGAATTTAGAAAAAAATATGATATTTGAAGAGGATACAATAAGGCTAGAAATTTAAGAATGATTGATGATATTTTAGAAGGAATTAAGCAAATTTCTTTGCTTGATAAGAATAATGCTAATTTTTATGAAAATATTCTTGAAATTTATAAGAGCATTGCTAAAAAATATAAAAAAATAAAATTTTAGATGCTAAATATTTTAAAAACTACTAAAAATAAGTTGATTTATAACAAAATAAAAAAACATAAAATATAGGCTGATATCTATTTTTTATTTTTAATGTTATTATATTAAAATAAACTAATAATAATTTAAATTATGAATACCTAATAGAAATTAAGATATATTTAGCTTGGTTTTTTAAGTACTATATTAACTTAAAACTAATTAAATCAAGGAGGAAAATTATGAAAAAAACTATCTATCTAGCTGGCGGATGCTTTTGGGGTGTGCAAGCCTATTTTTCGCGTTTAAAAGGTGTTATAGAAACTAAGACTGGTTATGCAAACGGTAATACTGATGTAACCTCATATTATCAAATTAAATCAACCTTACATGCTGAGACAGTGAGGGTCATTTATGATGATGAGAAAATTTCTTTAGAGGAACTTGTTTTACACTTATTTAGAATTATTAATCCAGGATCCTTAAATAAGCAGGGAGGTGATATTGGTATCCAATATCGAACCGGTGTATACTATGATAATGAAAGTGATTTTACTAAATTAGAAAAGTTATTTAATATTTTAAAGGGAAATTATAGTGAATTTTATGTAGAACTTTTACCTCTCACAAATTTTGTAATCGCAGAAGAATATCATCAAGATTATTTGCAAAGAAATCCATCTGGTTATTGTCACGTAAGACTTGATATTGAACCTGAATTAAATGAGAGTGAGAAAAAAATTATTAATTTATTAAAATAATATCATTATATTAAGATAGGTAACGAGAAAAAAACATAGCAAGAAAAGCTATGTTTTTAGTTAAATCCATATTATTTCGTTTATTTTTTTAAAAAAATTCAAATATAGTTAACATAATACTTAGTAAAATTAATAAATAATAACTTAAATGTATTTATTTTTTTAAGTATAAGTGAGGTAAATAAATGAATGAAGAAAAGAAAATAATTATTCCCAACCGCTTGCATTATAACGGCAATCAATATGTAGTTGATCATGAAACAAAAACAGTTAAATTAACTGCTGAATACCATAAAAACTTATTATCAAAAAAACCTGGTGAATTTGGCGGTTTTAGAAAAATAACTGGTTCAGCTCTTGGAGATATTTTAAAACTAACTCAGTTTAATAGCCCTTTTGCTGCATTTGCGAGAATAGCTAATTTTAGATTTCCAGTATTGGATCCGAAATATGTAAATGCCGGAGTTATTCTAGAACCTAAAATTCTTGAAAAAATTGAAAAATCATTCAATTTACCTATTCAACGGTTCCCTGCCGAAAAGTTTAACTATGATTATTTCAAAAATAATGTTTTCTTTGGCGGATTACCAGATGGCTATATTGCTGAAAAGAAGATGATTATTGAAATAAAAACCGTCGGAAGCAAAAAACTTGAATCTTGGAAACAAGGTATGATTAATGTTGCTTATTTAAAACAAGCACAATTATATTCGTATTTGATGGGGGCCAAACATTTTGCAATTATTGCTTGTTTTTTAGAAGAAGAAGATTACAAAGACCCTAATTTAGTTGACATAAATAATCGAGTTGTTAAGGGTTGACCTTTTGAGGTAAATGAAGAACAAGTCTTGGATGATATGGTAGCATGCAAAAAATGATATGATAAATACACAAAATTAGGTATTAGTCCCACTTGAAATAATAGTATAGATGTTGATATTGTAAAATATTTAGAATGTAAGAATTATGATGAATGAAAAAAATTATATCTAGAGTGAGTTAATGAAGGCAAGGCTGTGGCAGAGTATGAAAAATAAGGCAAGATATTCATTTAGCGATTTTTTAGTTGCTAATACTACACACCCATGGTTAGTATTTAATAGCATTGATGGCAGTTTAGATTCAAGCCATGAAATTTTTGCAGGTAATTTTAATTTTGATTTAGAGGACGATAATGATTCTAGTGTCAATCATGAACTTATTAACTTTTATTTTGATAAAATAGACAATATTTCAAACGAGTTTGCGTCTAAATATTTAGATAAGGAAAAGCAAGACTATATTCAAGAACTCGACACCCTGGAAAAAATAGATTTTTTAAAGGAAACAGTTCGTAATAATCATGAATTAATTAATAACACAGTTGATGAAGATGTATATAAAAATTTAAATTTTCTTTTTTCCATTTTTACAACAGTTAATATTCTTTCCTCGGGCTTAGATACCGTTTATGATCAGGCAATTGATTTTTTAGTTGATTTTTATAAAGAAAGATATCATATAAAGGACGAAGAAATCAAATATATATCATTGAAGCAAAAGCAGGATGATGTATTGGCTGATACAATTAAATCAATAAATGAAAATTATCGCTTGATTATAAACCCAGCCTTTGAATATCAATCTTGTTATGCAAAAGTTGCTTTCTATGATACAAAATTAAAACATTTTGGTGATTTAATTTATTCGCAAAAAACGAATAGAAAAAATCTATTAAAGGCATATTGAAATTATAATATCATCACCAAATCACTAAATAGTGATATTAATGAGATATTTTTGTTAAAACCTAGATATCAAAAGAAAAAGAATGTAAGAAAAAATATCCTAAAGTTCAATCTGTCAAAATATTGTTCTCCAAATAAAGGCGGCGTAGATATTAAACCTAATGATAAAGTCTTATTATCAGAGGATGAAGTTGAAGCTAAATATATTTGTGATCCTAATTTTGCATATACAAAACCAGTAAGATCAAAAAAAACAAATAATTTATCAATCATTGACCATGTTAAAGGTGAATTGATTTCCGCTGGATACGATTTTAATGAGAAAAGATTGGCAAATATTGAAGAGCACACAAAAAATATAAGTGATTATACGTGTTCATTTAAAGAGTTTATTTATTTTATTAATAATAGAGATTCGCTACAAATGGATTGAACTTTAACTAAGGATGATTTCATTGACAATTTTAATTCGAATATTTTCTTTTATAAATTAGTTGAAAAACAGTTCCCTAAATATAAATTTGGAAGCAAAAAAATATTAAAGCTAATTTCCGGTTTAAATAATGATGTTGATTTACTAACAAAGAGAACTGTCAGTGAATTTTATGATAATAATCTTATTTCTATAAATCCAGAAATACAAAGCATTTATGAGTATAATGTAATAACGGATAAGAATGCCAAGATTGCTTGGTTTGATTTTGAAGGTGTAACATTACCTACTCCAATGCTCGATTATTTGCCAGCATGAAATCAGGTAATATCTCAAACATCAATTGTAAAGACGCAGAATGATGAAATTTATGAAAGTAATGATTATGTTTATGATCCTTTAACTTTTGATATCAATACATATAAAAAAATTATCGATGATTTATATGACCAAGAAATTTCATATTATATTATTTACAATATAAATTATGAGAAGAGCAGATTACTTGAAATAAAAGAGTCGCTTCATATTTATTGTTTACAAAATAAATTAGACGAGATTCAATTTAATGAATATGCAAAAAAAATCGATTTTATTGTAAACCGTCTTGTTGACATATGCAATTTTTTTTCTGGACGAAAACAGAAAATTTTTGTTGTAGATAGAATGATAAATCTAGGATATATTAATGGATCATATTCAATAAAAAAGATTGAATATTTTGTAACAAATAATAATTTAAATAAACATTTAAAATATAATATCACTCCATATTCAAAACTTAATGTTAAAAATGGTTCGGAGGCGCTAACAATTGCTACGACAAGAGCCCTAAATCTTATTAAGGATAATGAATGAAACCGAAAAATTAAAGATCTAAAAATTTATTGTCATAATGATGTTATGGCAATGTTAATGGCTGCAGAACTGGTTAAGTATTTGTTAAAAAATAAGGACGAATATTTTGAGAATTTTTATAAATACAATAAATAATTAGAGAAAAAACAAGGAAAAATTTTATTGTTTTTTTGTTGTAATTCTAACATGAAAGCTAATTTCAAAAATCGCGGTATGTTATTAGAAACAATCATCAATCAAACGAGAGAGTTTTATTTTAAGAATAGCATTTGTATTATCCATAAGAAGAATCTTGATATTACTTTTAAATCTGTTCAATTGCATGATAAAAAGTTGAAACTAGATAATGCAATAATCAGCAGCAAAAGCTCTGTTGATTATTACGGAATATATAAAGGAAGGTTTTTGGCATTTGAGGCCAAAAGTACTGAATCAGATGTTTTACCTTTTAATAATATTAAACAGCATCAAATTGAATACCTTGATCTTATTAAAAAGCATAATGGTATTGCTTTTTGAATAATTTATTTTAAGCCTAAAAATTTATTTTTGTTAATTGAACATCATATTTTGCAGGAAAAATTTAAAACAAAAAAAGCCCTTCACTATGAAGAAGCCTTGTGTTGAGGAAAAAAATTATCATTATCTTTTCCTGGAATATTGAACATAGTTGAGAATATTACTTTTTAATTTTTTGATATATTTCATCAACTTTTGATTTTAAAACATCTGAAAACTTAAATCTTGGGTCCATTTTTGAAGGAACTTCAATTTCCTCTTTTGTAATGTTATGCTGTTGGGTTTTTGCAGCTACATATTTGGAGGAAAAAACGCCGAAACCTGAAATAGTTATTTGTCTTGAATTAGCTAACTCTTCAATAATGATATCGACAACTTGATCAAAAATTGATTCAACCATTGCTTGTTGAAAGCCCGTTTCTTCCGATGTTTTTTTAATTAATTCTCTCTTTGTCATTATTCAGACTCCTTAATTTAATAAATAGTTTAAACCCTTTTAATTAAGCTATTAATAATAATTTGGGGATTTTCTTTATTATATACTATTTTGTAAATTCCTTTTATTAATGGTAAATTTAGTTTATTTTTAGATATATTTTGATGATAAATATATTTTAGGGCATATAACCCTTCGACGGTTGTTTGGCTATCATCTATTTTATTTTTTAGGAAGTTTAAACCATATTGGTAGTTTCTTGATTTTTCTGATAATCCTGTAAGAATTAAGTCGCCTAAGCCGCATAAATCATATATTGTTTCGGTTTTAGCGCCTAAAAATTTTCCATATTTTACCATTTCTTTTAATCCCATAGTTAATAGCGCTGCCTGTGTATTGGTCGAATATCCTAATGATGCGATTATGCCCGATGCTATTGCTAGTATATTTTTATATATTGAGCCTATTTCAGCACCAATAACATCATCAATAGCCGAAACCGCAAATCAGTCATTTGTGAATATCGTTTTAACTTCATTAGCTTTATTTATATCCTTTGAAACGACATTGACAATTGTTATGTGTTTATTTATTATATCAATAGCAAAGGAAGGACCGATTAATGAAGTTATGCCTTTGATGTTTGTGTTATCTTTTGCCATTTCGGCCATTTTGTTATGTACAAAACTGTTTGTATTAGGCCAAAAACCTTTTATTACATTAATAATTGTGACGTCGTTTTTGATTAATTTTATTAATTCTTCAAAAACAGGTGGAATAAATCTTGAAGGTATTGCTATGATGATAAATTCAACATTTTCTATTGCCTTTTCAAGGATTTTTGTTGTTTTGAAATTGGTAATTAATTTATTATCAAAATATTTTTTATTAAAGCCCTTTTCAAGGTCCTGCAATTCATTATCATTGATGCCATAAAATATAACGTCATGTCCGTTTTCAGCTAAAACATTTCCACATGCAGTACCCATTGCCCCGCTACCAAGAATAGCTATTCTTTTTTTCATAATTATTTGTCCTCTTTTTTATTTTTATTTTTTAGTATAAGGGTAATAGGTGTTCCACTGAAATCAAAATTTTGCCTTATTTGGTTTTCTATATATCTTAAATACGTAAAGTGCGCACATTTTTCATCATTTACAAATAATAAAAAAGTTGGAATTTTTCCATCAATTTGTCTTGCAAAGGTTATTGATAATCTTTTACCCTTAATGGGTGAAGCGGGTTTTATCATTTGTGCAGTCATCATTACTGAATTCAATTGATTGGTAACTATTTTTCTAGAAATATTGTTTTTAATTTTAATTATTTCATCTTTTAGTTTGCTTATTCTGACTCTGTTCTTAGCGGATATAAAAACAATAGGTGCTCAATCTACAAATTTTAATTTCTTAGAAAGGTTTTTTTTGTAAATATCCATTGTATTGGTATCTTTTTCAATTAAATCTCATTTATTTACAATAATAATTAATGGTTTTTTTAAATCATAGGCAATTCCAATAATATTTTGGCTAAAATGACTAACTTCTTCTGTGGCGTCTAACATTAATAAACATAAATCAGCTTCTTGTATTGAATCTGTGGCTCGCATTAATGCATAGTGCTCGATGCTATTGGATAATTTACTTTTTCTTTTAATACCTGCTGTATCAATAATTTCAAATTCCTCATTTTCAATTTTTATTATTGAAGAGACAGAATCTCTAGTTGTTCCAGCAATATTCGATACAATAGAACGTTCCTCATTGGTAAGGGTGTTAAGTAGCGTGGATTTTCCGACATTAGGCGAGCCTAATATGGTAAGTTTAAAATGATTTGTTTGTTTATCATCATTAAAATTTAGATTTTTAACTATTTCATCTAGCAAATCGCCAACTCCATCGCCATGAATAGCGCTTATTGGAAAAATGCTTTGAAACCCCAATTTATATATTTGATTATCAAAAAATGTTTTTATATTTGATTCTAACTTATTTAAAACAAGCAAAACTTTTTTGTTTGATTTTCTTAATAAACTAGCGACAAAAAAATCTTCTGATGTGATCGGTTCTCTACCATCAACTATGAAAACGATAATTTCAGATTCATTGATTGCTACTTCTGCTTGTTTTTTAATTTGCTCTTTAAAGTCTTCGTTTTCTTGTGTTATTCCTCCGGTATCAATAATATTAAAATCATATCCAGACCATTTTGCGCTATGATAAATTCTATCTCTAGTAACTCCAGGAGTATCATAAACAATTGATTTTCTTTTATCAATTATTTTGTTAAAAAGAGTTGATTTTCCGACATTAGGCTTTCCTATTAACGCTATTGTATTTTTCATTAGTTTAACCTCTTCTTGACCTCTTTTAGCATTACTAAAAAGTTTTCATCCACACTCATATTTGTTGAGTCAATCCTTATACTGCCTTCACTTTCTATTAATGGATCTATATCACGGTTTGTATCATTTTCATCTCTTATTTTAATTGATTCTAAAATTTCATCATATTTGGACTCTATACCAAGTAAATTATTTTGCTTTAAACGGCGATGAGCTCTAACTTCTGGTGTGGCTCATAAGAAGAATTTTGCTTCTGCATCTGGGAGAATACGGTAAGTAGCATCTCTTCCATCGACAATTATTCCCTTTTCTTGTGCGCCTTTTTTTTGAATGAATGTATTAACTTTTAAACGTACAGATTGATATTTTGCAATTGCTGATGCATACAAAGAAACTCTATCCTCACGAATTTTTAGGGTAATATCTTCTCCTCTTAGAAAAATTTTTTCATCTTTTGTTATGAATAAGTCCTCAAAATTTCATGCTTTATTAATTTCTGATTCGTTATTAGAATCAATGCCATTTAATATAGCATTATATGCAATAGCACGATATAAATTTCCGCTACTTATAAAAATATAATTTAACTCACTAGCCAGCATTCTGGCCATTACAGTTTTGCCTACACCGCTAGGTCCATCTATTGCGATATTAATTTTATTTTTCATTACTTATTTTCCTTCCTAAAGTCTTTTATGAGTTTTTCTAGTTGTTTATCAGTTTTTAGTTTGATAGGTTTAAATTTTTCTTGGATTGGTTGTTTTTTTAGCAAATAGATTAAATTTTTGATTAATAGTGTGATATCATCAGATTGATTATTATTTAATTTATTAAGTAAATCGTTTTGGTCGATGTCAAGGTTGTATTTTTGCGCTACTTTAATTAGTTTTATTGCGACTTGATGATCGCTTTTGATGATGGCCTTTAAATTGTTATAATTTTCCTTATCCTTACTCATATTTTAAACATCCAAGGTGAAAATTTTTATTTCATTATTGCTTTTAATTTTTTTGTTATTAATATTAACAAACTGATATTTGATGGTCAATTCATTAACACCTTTTTTTGGATTTCATAAAACATATTGGTCATTATCTTTTTCTTTAAACGGAACAATTTCAAAAGTTTTCTTTGGATATATGTCTTGTGCAGCATTAGTTTCATTTATCGCCTTAACAAATCATGAAAAAATTTCTTCTTGAAAATTATTGGCCTTGAAGATTTTATCTACTTCCTGTTTTAAGTTATTAATTTTAATTTTTAAATCTTCTAATTCCTGCATTTCCAAAGGAGTTTTTGATTCTTTTTCATTAATGTCTTTTCGTTTTTCTTCATATTTCAGAATTTTTTCTTTAATTTTTTTGTTTATCTCATCATATTTGCTTACAATCTTTTCGGCTTCTTTTTTAATTTTTGGTCATTCTTTTGAAAACTCTGTGCCTTGATGCGTTTTTAAGGTATTTGATAAAAAAGTTACAATTTGGCTTGATTTATAATAGTATTTTGATTCAGGGGTGGATTTTATTTTATTTGCTTCAAAAACTCCACTTGCATATTCATAATTTAAAAAAACTTCATAATGAATTCTAAGGTCAAAAGGGTTATTCTGAATTCTTTCAACATCTGTAAAATGAAAATCTAAAAACTTTGATTTTTCAAAATCGAGGATAATATTAATTTTGTTTTTTAAAAATTTATCCGCGTCAAATGGTTTTGGCCGATTATTGAGGATTTTTCTTTGTTCAAAAGTAAGTTTGCTCTTGTTCATTTTAATAATATCTTTATAAGTGTTATCAAAATCTTTGGTTCGGATTTCTGCAAGTTTTTGTTGATTTTTAAAATCTTCATACAAATTCTTAGCTTGCAACGATCCTATGATATTTTTTTCTAAGAGAATTTCCTTGGCTTTATTATTGAATTTATCAATTGACCAAAATTCTTTTTGAATTGTTTGACTATTTTTAACAATATAATATATAGCACCTGCTACTGCAGATAGCGTGACAGTTGGTATTACAAAAAGTGTTCAAAAGTCTGATTTTCCCCTAGCTTTCTTTTGCCTATTTTTCATGATTAATATTTTACATATTAATATTTTTTTTAAATAAAATAAAAATAAAATACATAGTATTTTACGAACTTATGTATTTTATTATTTTTTTGCTTTTTTTCTTCTGTAGAATTTTTTTACAGGATTATCAATGTTCTTAATAAAATTGCATTTAGGGAAAGCAGAGCAACCAATAAATTTTTGTTTAGTTAGTTTTGTATAGCGATAAACGAGTTCTGCATTGCATAAAGGGCAGCTTTCATTAGGTTTGGCTGGCTCCAAAATGGTAACATTTAATTGATCCTTTATATCTTCATAGCGTTCATTGAAACTATCTCAGAATTTTTTCATTAAAGTTTTGTATTCTTCTTTTCCTTCTGAAATTAAGTCTAATTTTTCCTCAACCTTAGCTGTATATTCTTCATTAATAGTTCTTGGGAAACTTGTTAAAAGTTTTTCAAGAACAACCTTTCCGAATTCTGTGGGTACTAGATGTCCGTCAATTGGTTCAACAAATATTCTTTGTTTTAATACTTTTATTGTTGAAGCAAATGTTGAAGGCCTTCCAACTTTAATATCATCAAGTTTTTTAATTAATGAACCTTCACTATAACGTGCAGGCGGTAATGTTTTTTTGTCCTCTTTAATAAAATCTTTTGCCTTGATGATATCGCCAATTTTAATATTTGGAATATTAATTAATGACTCTTTGCCTGAATAAATATAATAACCGTCAAAAAGTATTCTACTATACGACATTCTAAAATTATTGTTCCCGTTATGTAAATTAAATCTTACAATTTCTTTTTCAGGACAGCTCATTAGTGACATTATTGTTTTATCATAAATCATCTTATATATTTCAAAATCGATATTGTTAAGATTATACTTTTGTAATGCTAATTCTGGTGTTAATTCAATGTATGTGGGTCTAATTGCTTCGTGAGCATCTTGAGCGCCAGAAAAACCTTTTATTTCTTTAGCTACATATTGGCTACCATATTGTTCAGTTATGTATTTACGAGCTTTTTTAACAAATGTTTCACTTAATCTAGTTGAATCAGTTCTGGGGTATGAAATTAACCCGTTTTCAAAAAGTTTTTGGGCTGATGATTGCACTGCCTGGGAATTGTGTTTTGCTTCCTTGTATAAAACTGATTGTTTAAAAGGTGTATAAGCCGATTCCTTGCGTTTAGAAACATTGATGTCATCAACAATTAGTTCATAGTTGCTATTTAATAATTCAAAAAGTATTTTTTCACCTTGTTCATTGGTTAACCAAGTATTATCTTCATATTTTTTGTCTTTTTTTAAGTACAAAGGAATGTTGACATCATTATCTATAATTGCTTCAATTTTTGAATAAATTATTGGATCAAATGTTTCAATTTCGCGCTCACGATCACAAACTAGTTTTAAAGCAATGGATTGCACTCTTCCTGCCGAAGGGTTAGTAGGAGCATTTTTTACTTTTTGCATCATTAATTGTGATAGTCTAAAGCCTATAATTCTATCTAGCATCCTTCTTGACTTTTGTGCTCTTACAAGGTTTTCGTCTATTTCAGAAGGATTTTCAACTGCTAATTTTATTGCTTCATCTGTAATTTCATTATATCTTATTCTTTTGTATTTATCTTTTAATTTTAAGGTTGAAATTAGATTACTTGCTATTGCTTCGCCTTCGCGATCGGGGTCAGTTGCAATTAGAACTTCGCTAGCATTTTTAGTTGCTTTTTTTAAATCTGAAATGGTTGACTTTTTCATTGGATCAGGAATCATCTCTGGTTCTCAATTTTCGAAATCTATTCCAAGATTATTTGTGCCTGATGTTGCCATTTTTAAAATATGCCCTGAACTAGCAATAACTTTAATTTGATCACCAACAATTTTTTGAATTGTTTTAATTTTATTTGGTGATTCGACAATCATTATTTTTTCTGACATAAGCTAAGCCTCTCTTCTGAGTAAAATATTTTAAAATGTTATCAAAAATAATAGCACAATTTTATTTTAAAAAACGAATTAAAAAAACGATTAGAATTTTTTTAATCATTCTTCTCGTTTTGTATCACTTGTATTTTTAAATATTTCCTTAATTTGAGAATTATCGCTCTTGCTTAATTTAGGAACATATAAATCAAATTTAATGAATAAATCGCCCTTGGAACTAGAATTTTTATATGGGTATCCGCAATTTTTGATTTTAAATGGTTCATTTATTTTAATGCTATGGTCTAACTTAATTTTTTTTGTTCCGTATGGTGTTGGAACATTAATTTCCTCTTCGAGTAATAAGCTCTTAATTGATAAAGGCATTTCAATGTAAAGATCATTATTTATTTTTTTGTATTTTTTGCTAGGTTTAATAGCGAATACTATATATAAATCTCCAATATTATTTCCGTTTGATGAAGGTTTCCCAAAGCCAACAATTCTAATTGTATCCCCATCCTCAATCCCTACCGGAATATTTATCTTTTGAATAGTCTTTGAATTTACTGTTTTTTTGCCGTGGCATTGATGGCATATCTTATTTATTTTCTTGCCCAATCCTAAACATACTGGACATGGCTTTATGGTAGTAAATATTGCAACTCTTTGTTGTATTTTTCCAGAACCATGGCAATTATTACATAAAATTACATCAGAAGGGGTGTCTGCACCGCTGCCCTTACAATGACCGCAAACATCATATTTATCTAGGTTAAGATCAATTGTTTTTCCATATAGTGCATCTTCAAAATCAATGTTTAATATTAGTTGTAGATCTTGACCTCTTTGATGGTTTGATTCATCAAAATTTGAAAATGATCCAAAAATATCCCCAAAGATATCAGCACCAGAAAAACCTCCGCCAAAACCCTCAAAAAAACTACGGAAAATATCCTCCGAATCCCCGAATTGATATCCATTAGCATCAAAGGCGTTATGACCAAATTTATCATATTTTGCTCTTTTATTTGTGTCTGATAAAATTTCATATGCTTCTGATATTTCTTTAAATTTTTCTTCAGCATCAGCATTTTTGTTTTTGTCTGGATGATATTGCATTGCCAATTTACGGTAGGCAGCTTTGATTTCCTTTTCGGTCGCACTTTTATTTATGCCTAAAACTTCATAATAGTCTCTTTTATTCATCATAATAATAAAATTTTAGCACATTTTTAATTAGAGTGCTATTTTTTAAGGTCATCATATTTTAGAATTGCAATTCTAAAATTTTTATTAATATCTTTTTTAAATGTAACATTAGAATATTCCTTTTCAATTCATTCTTTAGCATAATCATCAATTTCAAGAATTAAGTAACCATTATTTTTTAAGAAATTCGGTGCCTCTTTTGTAATTTTTTTATAAAAAAATAATCCATTATCCTTGGCAAATAGCGCTTGCTTTGGTTCTCATTTTAAAGAAGAAGAAAATAAATGTTTCTTATTTAAATAGGGTGGATTGGAGATAATTAAATCAAATTTTTTGTTTATTTTTTTAAATAAATTACTTCTTATAATATTGTATTTTGATAGATTATTAATTTTTGCATTTAATTTAGTTTGTTTGATTGCTTGTCTTGAAATATCTGATAATGTTACATTACATCCTATATTTTTGCAAATAGCAAGACCAATAAAACCTGAACCGCAGCATAAATCTAGGACATCAGAATATTTGCTAATGTAATTATATGATTCGATGATAACCTCTTCTGTTTCGTATCGTGGAATTAATACATTATATCTAATATCGATGTGGATATTTTGCATTGTTTGATATCCGATAATTTTTTGTACCGGATAGTCCTTTTTTAATAATTTTTCTTCCTTTTTTGAAACAAAAAGAGGTAGCTCATATCTTCTTTTTTCTTGTAGCAATACCTCTTTTTTAATCATTATAAACCTGCTTCTTTTATTTTGTGAGCTTTTTCATCAGCAATTAGCGCCTCAATAATTTTTTTCAAATCACCTTCCATAACTATTTTTAAGGAAGTTGAAAACCCGATTCTATGATCTGTAACCCGATCTTGTGGATAGTTGTAAGTTCTAATTTTTTCACTTCTTTCCCCAGTACCCGCAAGTTTTCGAAGTCCACTTTCTTCTTCTTCGCGTTTTTGAACTTCTAGTTCATAAAGTCTACTTTTTAATACTTTTAAAGCAGTTTCTTTATTTTGGATTTGACTTCTTTCATCCTGTGATGTAACTACTATTCCAGATGGTTTGTGTGTAATTCTAACTGCAGAGTCCGTTGTGTTAACTGACTGGCCTCCTGCTCCTGAAGATCTAAACACATCAATCTCGATTTCATCAGGCTTAATTTCGATATGAACGTCATCATCTACTTCAGGTAAAACCGTAACTGTCGCTGTTGAAGTATGAACTCTTCCCTGTGTTTCAGTTAATGGTACTCTTTGGACTCGATGAACTCCTCTTTCAAATTTCATTTTTGAAAACACTTTTTCACCCTTTATACTAAAAACTATCTGACTATATCCACCTGCTGAACCGTATGTGTAATCAATAATTTTTATTTTAAATCCCATTTCTTCACAAAATTTTTGGTACATTCTAAACAAATCGCCTGAAAAAATATTGGCCTCATCGCCGCCAGCAGCCCCGCGAATTTCCACAATAACATCTCTTTCATCGTTTTCATCAACTGGCAATAGTAATTCTTTTATTGTTTCTTCAAGTTCATGCATCTGTTCTATTTGTCTATTAATATCATTTCTTGCTAATTCAATCAATTCAGCATCTTTTTCATTGTTAATAATATCTTTTGATAATAAGTATAGTTCTTCAATATCTTGGTATTTTTTGAATGATACATAGATATCTTCAATGCTTGCTTTTTCTTTAGATATTTTTGTGTATTGTTTGATGTTGTTATAGATTTCAGGATCGTTTAGTTTTTGCTCTAATTCCAGGAATTGCTTCTTTATTGAGCATAGAGATTCATACATTGTTTTTTCCATAGTAATAAAAGTATATTTTAAATTACTATAATTTGCGTCAAATTTATTAAAAATAATATGCATTTTTTTATATAATTATTAGCGTATTAAATATTGCCGTCATAGCTCAGGGGCAGAGCACTTCCATGGTAAGGAAGGGGTCGCTGGTTCAATTCCAGTTGACGGCACCATATGTTTAATTGCCAAAAGCCAATTCAATTGGCTTTTATTTTGCTTTTTGTAGAAAAATAGAACAACCTTAGTTGTTCTATTAAAACATTTATTAATGATATGGCACGGGTAGCAAGACTCGAACTCACAACACACGGGGTTGAAGCCCGTTGTTCTACCATTGAACTATACCCGTATAAGAAACGCTCATAGAATATTATACATTTTTTTTCTATTTTGTATATTTTTGCTCTATTATGTAAATAATATCACCAATGGTTTTTAATTTTATTAGTTCTTCGTCTTTTATTTCTATTTTTAGTTTTACTTCAATATCTGAAACTAATAGAACCAGATCTAAACTATCGATATCAAGATCCTTAATTAATGTTTCGTTATTAAAAATTTTTTTTGTATGTTTTTTAAGTTCGTTAAATACTAATTCTTTAAAATTCATAAATATTATTATAACTTATTTGTATTTATCTTGTATGTTACAACACTTTTTTCTTTTTCACTGCTCCATTTAAAAGTTATTAACAAATTTTGGTCATCAATTTGTTTGTAAGCATATTCAACTTCGCCTTCAGTTACAAGCATTCTATTTATGATGTCTTTTATGATATAAACTATCATGTCTTCATCAATTCAAGCCTGCCCGTTTCTATAGTTTAATTTGTCATAATAGTCACTGCTCTTTATATTAGGGAAAACATCATTTCAATTAATATTTTTCTTTTCCTGTGGTTCTATGTATGAATCTTCTTTATGGTCATTTTGTTCTAATTCATTCTCTTTATTTTTTAAATCTTTTTGTTGTTGGCTTTTTTTAATTGATAGTTTATTAGTTTTGTCGTTTAATTTTTCTTTTTGAATAGTATCGACTTGGCTACTTTCTTTTTCTTTGTTTTTTTGTTGTAATACTACAAATGCTGTCGCCAACCCAGCACAACCACCAATCGCTATTGTTAATGATGTTCATAATAATAATTTTTTACTTTTTTCACTCATTATTTACCTCCTATTTGTTCTATTGATTGCAAAGAGTTTGCCATTTTGATTACGTCCGCAAAATTATCGTATTTAATTTTGTGCCATTTTTCATCTGTAAGTCAACCTTTAATTGATCTTGTATTCATTCTTATTAATCCATTGTTGATATCAAAAAAAGGTTTTTCAATTTCTTGCGAATAACTCATTTTGAAGGACTTTAAATTTTTGCCTATATCAAGGTTAATTTCATAACCATATGTTCCCTTGTATTTTAATGGTATTAGAATCCCTAATTTTGCATTAAGGTTTTGATTATTTACCATAACAGTATCTGAAAATTTATCATAATAAGAATATGTATCTATAACTAAGTCTGCATTATTAAAATTATGATAGCTAAGCTTAGTATCATACTTATTTTTTGCGTAGTCATAAATGTTTGCAGATGAAAATGTTAAATCATAAATATCGCTATTATCTAGAATGTATTCTTCATTAGTCTCTTGATCGCTTTTGGCAATTTTTAGTGATAATAGTTTGATGTTATGAATTCCTTGTTTTAAATTGTTGGTATTAAAGAATAAATTCAAATATTTTGTTTTGAATTTATGGTTAATTATGTTCTTATTAATGCGGTCTGGTAGTGATTTTATTTCAATTTCACTTAATACATTTATGGCCTTCGTATTATTTAGATTTATATTTTTAGATCTTGGATTGTTTTTAATTCAATAGGTAAATGCTTTTGCTTGATATCATAAATTTTTCACCTTATATTCAATTTCAAAATTGATATTTGCTATGTCATTAAATTCCAATTTATTTTTAGAATCATTATCACTATTATAAGTTAGTATAAAATGCCCACTATTATATTCATATTTTGGCTTGAATTCTATTATTTTATTATTAATTAGTCCATTAACTCTTATGGCCTCTATTTCTTTTAATGGATTTTTATGCTCAAATGTAATAATGAATTTATCGCTTCTTATAATGCGTCTGATTTTAATTGTGGTTAATTCATTGAAACTATTTCAGTTTTCTAAATATTTTCTTTGTTTTGCATTTATGATATATTCTTCCATTCACTGTTCTTGCTTATTTTCTAATGAATGAAGTTTGGGGGTTTCATTAAAAGCAATAAACATAATCTATAAATAGGTCTACTAAATAATTTAATTTCTTATAATAAGCATTTTTAGATCAGTTTTCAAGATATCACGACGAATCACCCTCTACTGTAATGAAATCATTAATGAAGATTTTTTTATAGTCCTCACTTAGCGAACTTATGAAAAAATCTAACAATCCTACATTCTTAGTATCTTTCATGTTGTTTTGTATTCTTTTAAGTTTTTGATTTAGGCAAAAATCAATTATAAAAGCTCGTTTTCTTTGCAAACTCATACTTTTAAGATTTTTAATTTTGTTTTCCAACATTTTTCCTCCTGCTTTAATTAAATTAGATAAATCAAAAAGATAAATAAAAAAGAAACTATGAACGCAAAATATTTATAATATAAATATATTTTTTTTAACGTGTTATTTGAAGGGTTTGTTAATTATGGAAAACAAGGTTAAATTGCAAAAAATGATTTCGGATTTTGGTTTTTGTTCGCGACGCGAGGCCGAAAAAATGATTATGCAAAAAAGAGTATTAGTTGATGGTCAAGTTGCAAAAATTGGTCAGAGAGTTGATGCTGAGGCTGTTATTAAAATAGATGGCGAGATCATCGAAAGAAGTGATAAAAAATTTTATATATTACTTAATAAACCTCGAAACACCATTTGCACTTTAAGAGATCCGCAGGGCAGAAAAACTATTTATGAATGAATGGGAATGGATAAATATTGCTATTCAATTGGAAGGCTTGATTTTAATACAACAGGAGTAATAATTATTTCTAACGATGGCAATTTTGCTAATATTTTGGCCCATCCTTCATCTAATATAGAAAGAGAATACATTGCAACATTGGAAAAGCCAATGAGTGAAAAAGATTTAAATTTTTTAAACTCTAATTTTGTAAAACTTAATGGTGTTTTTTCTAAACAAACAATAAAACATATCAAAGATTTAACCTACTCTATAGTTCTTAAAGAAGGTAGAAATCATCATGTGAAAAATCTCTTTTTATTAGTTAATAATTTTGTTAAAAAATTACACAGAAAAAGATATGGAGTTATTACAGATGATGGTTTAAGAGTTGGAGAACATAGGCATATTACGGCCTCTGAGTTGGAATGGTTTAAAAAAATTAAAAAAAGCTAGGTAAGATATATAAGAACCTAGCTTTTGTTATTAATGATTAATTTTATATTTTTTTCAATATAATTAAAATCTGATTTAATTTTGTTGTTTGAGTTATTTATGTTGAGGTTATATTTAGCATATTTCATTCAACCTTCAGAAATATCTTTTGTGAATGTTATAGCCGTTTTTTTATCATAATTTAATTTTGCAATATTTTCATCATTTGATATTGAAATTAAATTCAAGTTATGTTTATTAGCAATTTTGAATGCAATCTGGAGATCGTTGCCTTTGGCTAAAAGGCTATATTTTGAATCATTTTTTAGTACATGATAAGACCCTGATAGAAATTTGTATTTTGAAGTTTTTTCACAATTTCAATTGCTATGAAAATTGGCTATAATGATTACGGGACCATTAAATTTATTAAGGTAATATTCAATAGAGCCCATCAATTCATTAAGATCGCCAGGATATAAAATTTTTATATTAGGAATTTGCAATAAAATACCTATTTGTTCCTCATTTTGGTAATAAATATTAGAGTTTTCAACAGAATTTAAGTCATTTTTTAGAATATATAATACCTTTAGGTTATCACTAACAGATTTTTTGATTCCTTGAATTAACTTGTCTGTATTTGATAAGGAGTCAATTATTATTGGTTTAAAATTTGAGTGTCCAAATATACCATTTGCAATTAAACTCATTGCCTCGTTTTTTAATCCTAATAGTAAAGAACGGCCATCTTTGTTGTTAAAATCAAAAACTCCGTTAGTTGATTTAATTCTTGTTATTGGATCTAGCGAAGAAGAAAGTAGGAAAGCGTTTTTGTATTTATCAAATATATTATTTAAGATAACAACCATATTAGAGTAGATATCGCCTGAATTTGATATAAAGTTATCATTTACATTTTCTTTTAGATCTTCTCCCAAGAATTCAATTAATTTATCTGAAGCAGTTCATTTATTAAATAAATCGTTATTATAATTAATAACTTTCTTATACTCATCTACCACTTCTTGATATTTCTCAAAAAAGTCACCACGCTTGAAGTTAGTTGTTTCTTTGAATTCCTCAATTTCATCTACTGTTAAATAATATTTATTATTGTAGTAGTTGTTAAAATTATTAACTGCTAATTCAACAATTGAACTTTTGATTTCGATAAGTGTTGGTTTTTTTGCTTTCTTAGCTTTCGATATTGCGTTTGCAATAGATTTGTAATTAGCATCCTTTAAAATAATATAATTAAATCCATATGATTCATATGTTTTTCTAATGTCATTACTATTCTTTTTAGAATTAAAGTTATTTAATAATGTGTTTGAATCATATAGCACAATTAGTTTATTTAGTTTGATTGATCCTGCATATTGTAGAGCTTCAGTCGCAATGCTTGTTTCTAGATCTTTGCTTGAAGCGAAAACATATGTAAAGTGATTTATTTCAGAAAAATTACTTGATAAAAAGGCCTCAGCAACCGCAATACCAACAGCCTCTGCAATACCACAACCATGTTTGCCTGATGAAAAGTCAATACCAAGTTTGTTATTGCGTTTTAAATAGTTATGATATTTGCAACTTGGTTTATTAATGCTTTCAATTTCTTCCTTCGTAATAAGATTCATTAAATATAAAATTGTGTAATAGGTGGTATTTACATCCGGACACGAAAGAATGAATCTATCTCTAGATATTCACTGGGGATTATTTATATCAAATTTATAATGAAAAGCAAAGAGTGCATGAAAAATCTTTGCAGCGCTAATATTAATTGCTACATTTGGATTTTTAGTATTTGCTATCTGGGCTAATGAATTAATTTTGATATTATCAATAGCTAAATTATTAATTCTTCTATTTTTAAACATTTTCAATTCCTTCAAAAACAATGTTAATATTGTTTGGTCTAACATTGATTAATGAATAAATTCTTTGTTCAAGCATGAATATTGCGTTCTTAGTTTCGAATGATAATATAGCTTCTTTTTTTAACTTGTAAGAAATAAAAATCTCAATATTATTTGTGCTATTTTTTATATTAATAATAGGTTTTTTTGTAAGAATTATTGAGTCTTGAGACTCAAAGAATTGATTTATTGCTTGATAAATAACATGTTCTTCAACCTTGAAGTCAAAATTCATTCTTGTGTTGACTGAGATAAAATTGCTCATTATGCTCTTCCTACATATTTACCAGTTTCAGTTGAAACCAAAATTGTTTCTCCTTCTTTGATGAATAGAGGAGTTTCGACTACATAACCGGTTTCCAAAGTAACTTTCTTTTGGGCGGCTTGAGCCGTGTTTCCTTTAACTGCATCTGGTGCTTCTGTTACTACTAATCCAACATTAGCTGGTAATTCAATATCCAAAACTTCTGATTCATATTTTCTAACAATAACTTTCATACCTTCTTTTAAAAAATTGACTTCTCATTTTATTGTTGATACAGGTATTTCTATTTGTTCGAATGTTTCTTGGTCCATTAGCACAATGTTATCTCCTGCATTGTATAGATAGTCCATTGAGACCTTATCAATCATTGCTTTTTCTACTTTTTCACCACCAGTAAAAGATTTTACAGTTATCGATCCGGTTCTTAGATCTTTTGCCTTTGCTTTAACATTGGCTTGGCCTCTTCCTTGTTTTGAGTGCTGTGCTTCTAAAACAACATAAATATTACCGTCTAATTTAAAGGTTACACCCGGTTTTAGGTCATTAACATTTATCATAATTTAACTCCTTAAAATATTGTTTATTAATTATATTTGCTTTATATTGTTATAATAAAAATATCTAAATTATAAATTAATAAATTAATATTAATTTAAAAACATTTATAAAATCTAAATTAATAATAGAATAATTACTATGAAAAAAAATGAATTAAATAATTATAATGATAAAAAAAACTTAAACAATAAATACTTGATAATGATTAAAAAAATTCAAAATTGGATAAGAAATAAGGTGAAAAAAGCTAATGCTAGTGGGGTTGTCCTTGGGATTTCTGGCGGCATTGATAGTTCAACCTTGGCAATTATTAGTTATCAAGTTTTTAAAAAAGATGCTCATTTTTATTATTTAAAAACAAGGGCAGATGATATTAATGAAATGCACATCAAGAAGTTAAATTTAGTTGTTGAAAATAAGATTGAAACAATTGATTTAACAAAGGAATTTAACGATTTTTCTGATAAGTTTAATTTAAAGGAGGATTGAATAAAAGCCAACACTAAATCACGATATTTTATGAATGTTTTATATACCAAAGCACAACAAAATAACTCATTGGTATTGGGTACAGACAATTTTGATGAATATTATTTAGGATATTTTACCAAATGAGGTGATGGTGGTTGCGATTTATTACCATTTGCAAATATATTTAAATTTGATATTTATGAAATGGCTAAACTATTAAATACACCAACAGAAATTTTGGATAAGAGGCCTTCTGCTAATTTGCTTAATGATCAATATGATGAAGATGAACTTGGCTTTTCATATGATGATTTCGAAAAATATATTATGGATAACACTTTAATAAGTAGTGATATTTCAACTAAAATTGAGTATTTTCATAAAAAAACAAGCCATAAAAGAAAGTTAATTCCAAGAGGCCCAAAGTTTAAATAAAATTTATTTTTTTATAACTAGATTGAAATATTAATTTTTAATTAATGAACGTTATATAAATTTTTTTAAATTTAGTTAATATATAGGCATAATGTTAAATTAAAATTTAGGCCTTTATTAATTCGAACCTAAATTTTAAAAAATTTATGAAGTTTTTATGTGTTTTTTTCAATTTGAATAATATAAATTTTGATATTCATCAGTTGTCTTTACAACTTGACAAAAAAGCTTGATTAATCCCTCGTTGGAATCAAAAAGTTTTTTGTCAAAATGGTCATAATATTTAATTTTGCTAATATTATTTATGATGTTTTGATTTAGTTGAAATTCTAATTTAACATTACCTTTAAATGTTGGTGAAATATGATAGCCTATAAGTCCGTCTGTTTTGGAACTAATAAATTCTTTCTTTTTACTATTTCAACTATTTTTATTATTTATATAGTAATCTATTGTGTACTTGAACTTGTTTATTTCGGTTTTTCTTGGTATTAATTCAGCAGTAATAAATCTATTGCCTTCTTCAATAGAGATACTATTTAAAAATTCTAACTGATATTGCCTTTTAGGAATGTAATATTGATCTGGACTCTTTAATTCAATCGTTTGTTGCATTGCTTTTTCTAAAAAATTATTTTGTTTTAGGTTAAAAAACTTCATATTGTAAATTAGGTTATTAGCATAAGCAACATTATTTTCAAAAATGTTTGTATATTCCCCAGTCTCGCCATCGAAGGTAATTTTTATAGATTCAATTAGCTCAAACTTCAAATCTTTTTCTTTAACATTAATATTATTAAAATCAACAACATTATTTTCTATTTTGAAATTAATAACAAAAGAAAGCTTGTTATAAAAATTAGCTCTTCACCTGTTATAAAAACTAACCTTTAGTTCCTTTAAATCTTCGAATTTTATTTCGCTTTTGTCTGCATATTTTGAAATGCGAAATTTTATCCGTTCATTTTCTAATTTCTCTAGATCTTGCACTTCAAGATCCTTATTATTTAATTGCAAAATTTTAATTCTTGAATTCTCATATGCTGATTTAGGAATCGTGAATTCAATAATTCATGTATTCTCTTTTAGGTTTCTTAAAATTAATATTTTACATTTTTGATCTTTTGTAAGTCCGATGTCTAAATTTCATCTATCTTCGACATTGTATGTTCTGACAGTTGCACTAATTTTCTCTTTATATTCAACAACTTCTTTTTGGTGTTCAATGTTTGAATAATTATAAATTGGTAGCATTAAATCCTCTCTATGCCTCTCTCATGGGCATAATAAGTACACCATTATTTTTTACTTTATGCTAATAAATGAAACTTTTGAAATCTTTTATTACATAAAAAAATATTTTGTTCTCATTTTTTGCCAAAATAAATAAAAGCCATATTTGCTATCTTTGCAAATAAGCTTTATTTGACTATTTTATTAATCGAATAAACATCAATATAATAAACTTTCGATAAATTTTAATCTTCGATAGAATGTGGATTTTGATATATTGAAGGTTTTTCAAGTTATGTTGCTTAGATCGTCTTTGAATAAAATTGTTAGTAATATTGAACGGTCCAATTGACTTAGACTTTTAATTAGTTTTATAACTAATTGTTTCGATCCGCTCGTAATTTCTAATCTTTGCAATCTAAGTTCTTCAAAATTTGCAATTTTTTTGGATAATTCCAGTTCAAGTCTAGTAATGTCTAATTCTAATCTAAAACTGCCATTTTCATTTTTTAAACCCACAAAATCCTTTAATAGTTTTAATAATATTGGTCTTATAATAAGGATATTTTTAAATCTTTGTCTCATTTTTTACCTTTCACCATTATTTTAATATTTTTTTTAGGAATTATAGGAATCTATGAAACTGAAAAAACATTTTATATTTATAAATATAAAAAAATTTTAAAGTTTCAAAAAAAATGTAGCATTTTTAGCAATGCTACATTTTATAGATATTTATCTGGGTGTAATTCTTTCATTTTTTTAATGAATTCCTCTTTAGTAAGAGAGCCGTATTTTTGCATTAATTCAACACATTCATTATATTCATTTTGCGCTCATTTTGCATCTTCAAATCCAGTTATGCTGGTAATATTTGGGCCTTTGAAGAATTTATAGTTTTTAAAGAATATTTCTACTGAATGTAGTCACATTTTATCCAAGTCATCTAATGATTTAATGTGATCAAGACGATAATCATCAGCATGAACAGCGATTAATTTAGTATCAGTTTCACCTGAATCAATCATTTTCATTGCTCCAATAATTCTAGCTTCAACTGAGACACCAGGCATAAAAATTTCAGGTGAATAAACTAAGACATCTAGTTCATCGCCATCTCAATCAAGCGCTTCTGAAAGGTAACCATAGTTTGCTGGATATCTAAAACCCTCACGCAAAATTCTATCAACTTTTATTTTTTTGGTTTTTCGATCATACTCATATTTAATATTTGAATTTTTAGGAATTTCTATATTTACTATTACATTTTTCATAAATAAAATTTTATCAATTTTTATTTTTTCTAAAAAATTTCCCTATTTTTTCTTAAAGTCGATGATTTTTAAAATTTCGCACTTATATTTGAATTCAGGAGGAAGAAAAAAATGACAATTTATTTATACGGAAAAATTGTACACACAAATACAAATTATTTTATTTTAGACCACAATGGTAGAGGTGAACTTATTTATGCGCCACAAATGAGTAGATTTAAAGCAGGGGAGGTGAGAAAAATATTTATATCTGAAATAAACAATGAATATTCTAGGGTGACATATGGATTTGACAATTTTAAAGAAATGGTAGTTTTTGAGGATTTAATTTCATTGCAAGGATTAGGCCCTAAAACTGCTATTTCAATATTAAATTCAGGTTGAGAAAATATTATTAATTATATTGCAAACTCTAATAAAGAAGAGTTAATAAAGGTACCTTATGTATCGCCAAAGATTGCTAATGCAATTTTGTTGACCTTAAAGGATAAATATATTAAATTTATTTCAAAGATGAGTGATGAAGAAATGCAAAAATTCAATAAAGTTTCAAAAAACAACACAGTTTTAAAAGAATTTGAAGAAACAATGAAAATGTTAGGATTCAAAAATAATCAGATCAGACTTGCTCTTGATAATATGGAATTAACGAACAATATTGAAGAATCTGTTGAAAATGCAATTAAAATAATTAGTCAAAAACAAAATGAAGCAAGAATTTAGAATAAAAAGTTTTGATAATTTTATTGGGCAAAATAAGATTACATCTACTTTAAAAGTGATGATAAACTCAGCACTAAAACAAAAAAGGCCTATTGACCATTTATTATTTTACGGGCCACCAGGATTAGGTAAAACTACCTTAGCTCAAATAATTGCTAATGAGACTAAAAGTAACATCATTTATGTGCAAGGGCCCCTAATTCAAAAGAAAAGTGATATATTAACTTTGTTTTCTTCGTTGCGTGAAAATGATATTCTGTTTATTGACGAAATTCATGGTATAAATAAGAATATTGAGGAATTATTATACTCTGCCATTGAAGATTATGTTATTGATTTGCCTGTTGGTGTTGAAGGTGATATGAAAATAATGAGATTAAATTTAAATAAGTTCTCATTAATAGGGGCTACTACAAAATTTAATTTAGTATCAAATCCACTAAAAGATAGATTTGGATATATCGGAAAATTATTGCCCTATAGTAACGAAGAAATTAAAGAGATAATCAGTAATTCAGCCAATAGAAATAACATTATAATCGCACCAGATGCAATTGAGGAAATAGCAAGAAACTGTCGATCTACTCCAAGGATTGCTAACAACTTATTAAAAAGAGTTTATGACTTTGCATTATTTCGAAACTTAAATCAAATAGAAGCAAGTTTGGTAAAGGAATCATTTGAGTATCTAGATATATATCCCGGGGGATTAAATATTTTTCAGGTTGAATATTTGAGTATTTTAAAAAATGTATTTAAAAATAAAAGTGCTTCTTTAGATACTATAAGTTCAATTTTAAAAGATGATAAGGTAACAATAATTAATGATTTAGAGCCTATTCTTTTAGTAAAAAAGTTCGTTGAAAAAACTGTTAGGGGTCGAAGAATAACCAGCGACGGAATTGAATATCTAAAATCAATTAATAAATAACTAATAAGTTTTTATGTTTTTTATATTTAAAACTTTATAACTATTAAAATATATTCAAAATATAACAATTATTATATAATTGTACCTATGAATAAAAAAAATAAAATTAGCCCTGCAATAAAATGAGTTTTTAGTATTTTTATATTTATTGGGATGTTGTTAGCATTTATTTTTGGTTCTATTTTTTATTTAACACCAACATTGAATAAATTTAATCGTACTAATAATGAAATTATCGGAACTAAAACAGTTTTAAAAATTCAAAAAAATAGCAACCAAACAAGTTCTAAAAACGAATTACAACCAAATAAAATTGCAGATATTGTAAAGCAGTACCTTCAAGAAAAAGGTGATAAATTAACTTCTAACTATGATGTTAATTTATTGTCTAATAATCTTATTGAAGTAAAAGATTTGTCAGCAACTGATGATAAATCCCAAAAACAGCTTTTAGACTCATTAATTAAAAAACCTAATTTAACAATTACCGATCATAATGGTAATCCATTATTTTATAAAGGTAGATATCAAGGTAATGAAAGCTCATTTCACGGGTTGAAAGAGCTCATTGATGAAGGGTCTCAAAATTTTAACATGGATTTAGATCCAAATCCCGCAAGTGATAAAATACCTGAGGGTTATGCAGATAGAATTCAAATTAAATTGAATAGTTATGCATGAGATCAATTTACACACCTTGCATATGATTATTTTATAAGAGGTTTTCAACAACAAGGACAAGGTCAAGATGACCCTAGCTCAAAAGTATACTTTTGGTTAAATTTGGATGAATTCATTCAAAATGCCATTCAAAATGATAGAGAAAATTGAGATAGAGCAAAAAATAATCCTGTTAATTATGCATATGCCAATAATAAAGCAGGTGATGATGTTACACGCGATAAGGACGGAAAAGTATTAAAGACGTTAAAACCAAGCTTAAAATATTCAATTAATGCCCAAAGATATTTAATTTCTGCAATATCTCCTATTTCATTGATTTCATCAAAAAAACGTGATTCAATATTTTACTTAATTAATAATATTTCTAATGGTTATTCAAATAAACAATTAACTTCTTTAATTAATTTCTCATATACACCATTTAAATTAGAAAAACAAACTTCTTATTTTATTACTAAATCATATAGACAATTTGATTCATATATCATTGCTATAGTTGTTATGTGAGCCGTTATGTCACTATTTTTATTAATAAAGTACAGACTACTTGGTGTAACTGCTAGTGTTACGTTGGCATTCTTGATATTTGTATTTTTATCAATCATAACTGCTTTTGGTGTAGTTATAAATTCAATAATTGGACTAACAGCAATTATGTTACTATTTATTGCATTTAGTTTATTAATTAGAAAATTGCACATCTTTGCAAAGGAAATTAAGGAAGGTTCGAATACTAACAAAGCTATAAATAAGGCGACAAAAAGGTCATTGATATCTGGACTTGATGTAGTAGCTGTTATAGGCATTGGGGCCATTTTGGCTTTCTATTTAAATATTAATCATTCTTCAACTATTGGTGCGTTAATGGGTATTGGCGCTTTGTTAATTTCTTTTATTGTTATTGGTTTAAATACCATATTGTTTAGACTTATAATTCAAACCGAATCGTTTGATAATAAGAAGTATTTGCTTTTAAGTGCAAATAAAAAAATACATAAATTTACTTTAAAGATTAATAATTTCTTTAAAGTAAGACTACTTATTATTCCTATTATCGCTATTCTTATGGTGTCAATATTAATATTTGGTTCCTTTTCTGGAATACAAAAGTCAGCATTATTAGGTTTTAATGTCGATTCTAATTTAAAATTTAAGTTTATTTATAGTGTTGGTTTAAATTTCAAAAATGGCGTTGATATTAGTGGACAAACTACTATATTAAATGAATTGCAAAATTTTATTATTTCTCATAATGAAGGTGTTTTAATCGAGAAAGTAAAAGCAAGTGAAAACGGATTAAATTCGCTATTAATTTATTCTAATATGGATATGAGCAATTTAATAAACAACGAATTGCTAAAGTTATTTAATTCAAAGAATTATGCAGATGTTACTTTAGTAACTAGCTCTAATGCTTTAGGAAATAACAGCATCGGGTATTCAACTGCCTGAATCTCTCTATTAATGCTATTAACCAATATTTGCATATTCATATATATCACAGTTAGATATTCAATGCAATCAGCAGTTATTTTTATAGTAAAACAAATTCTTTTGATTGGTTTAGTGTTAGGGATATTCATTATCTTTAGAACTAAAATTGATAATTTTGTGTTTGACGGTTTATTATTTGTTTCGTTTATCAATATTGTTGATTCAGTAATCAATTCATCAATCATAAAAGATGAAATTTTAAAAGATACTAATACCAAGAACTTTATTTATAATCCAACCCAGGTTCATAATATTATCAAAATATTAATAAGTGATACCTTTACTATTCAAACATTTAATGTTATTTTGGGATTTGTATTATTATCATCAGCTCCATTCTTGCTTGTGAGTGTATCGTTTAATGCAATATTTTCACTTCAATTAGCATTGTTATTTACTTGATATTTAAACATGTTTATTATTCCAAGACTATTAGAACATTTAATTAATTTAAGATATAAAAATAAACACAAAAGAATTGAAAATGATTTTTGAAAAACAGAAAAAATCCAAGAGCAAACCTTTATTGGTATTAATGATTTTTCGATGTAATTTAGTGAGGAATATATGTTCAAAAGATTAAAAGGCACACAGGATATTTATAATAAAGAGGCTAAAATACTAAATTTTATTCGTAAGACTTTTGAGGGAATAAGCAAAAAATATAATTTCCAATTTATTGAAACACCAATTATTGAAGACTATAATCTTTTTATAAGAGCAGCTGGTGAAACTAGTGACATTGTAACAAAAGAAATGTATGTTTTTCGCGATAACGGCAATAGAACTATTAGCTTAAGGCCTGAAGGCACAGCATCAGTTATTAGAGCATATATCGAAAATAAGATAAATAATTTTACAAAGGCAAAATTATTTTACTTTGGTCCTATGTTTAGATATGAGCGACCACAGAAGGGTAGATATAGACAATTTATTCAAGGTGGAATTGAATTAATCGAAAAGAAATCAGTTCTCTCTAATTTTGAGGCAATTAAATTTGCTAATGATTTCTTAAATGATTTAAAAATAAATGATTCTATTTTAGAAATTAATAATCTTGGTAGCATTGAAAGCAGAAATAAATATATTGCATACTTAAAGGATTACTTTTTAAAATACAGAGATCAACTAAGTGAAATTTCAAAAATTAGATTAGAAAAAAATCCCCTTAGAATTCTTGATGATAAAGAGGAAAATAAAAAAGAATTTGTAATGAATGCTCCTAAATTACTTGATTTCTTAAGTTATAATGAAAAGCAGGAATTTAATGAGTTGTTAATTTTGCTAGATAAATTTAATATTAGATATAAGGTTAATCCATATTTAGTGCGAGGATTGGACTATTATACAGATATTGTCTTTGAATTTGTTTCAGATTCGAAGGCTCTTGGTTCGAAATCAACAATTCTTGCTGGTGGCAGATATGATGGAATGGTTGAATCTTTCGGCGGCCCTATGATCGGATCGATCGGGTTCGCTTTCGGCGTTGATAGAATATCTAACATAATTGCTTATAACATTGACAAATACGAAGAGATAAAAGAAGATTTAGATATTCTTATAGGTTATATAAATGATCACGAAAAAGATGAAATATTAAAAATCGCTTATGATTTAAGAAAAGAGTACAACATTGAATTCATTAATGAAAAATGCTCAGTTAAACAACTTTTTAAATTAAATTATCAATTAAAACCTAGAATGCTCATATTTAAGGAATTAAATTCAAAACATCAAGAAATAAAAATAAAAATTAAAGATATTGAAATTATTCATAAATACCATGACATCAAACAATTTCAAGAGATAATAAAGGATGTAATATAAAATGAAAAAAATATATTGTGCAGATTTAGATATAAATAATATAGGTAATAGTGTGGAACTGTTTGGTTGAGTGGCGACTAAGAGAAAATTTAAGAATCAAATGTTTGTTGATTTGAGAGATTCTAGCGGTATCATTCAATTGGTGTTTGTTAATATTTCTGACCCACTTTTAACCAAAGAAAGTTGCATTAAGGTTAATGGTATCGTTAAGAAGCGCCTTGATGCTAATGCAAACTTAAAAACAGGTGAAATTGAAGTTTTAGTTAATGAATATCAAATTCTTAATTCATCTAAACAAATCCCTTTTGATATTGAAGATGATAAGAATAATTCTGCAAATGAGGATTTACGTCTAGAATATAGATTTTTGGATATTCGAAATAAAAAAGTATTGAACAATCTTAAAATTAGACATAAATTATCGCTTTATATTAGAAATTTTTTCGATAAGAAAGGTTTTATTGAGGTTGAAACACCTATTTTAGCTAAATCAACTCCAGAAGGCGCAAGAGATTACCTGGTGCCAACAAGAAAAAAAGGAAGGTTTTTTGCACTACCTCAATCACCCCAATTATTTAAACAATTATTGATGGCTGGAGGTGTTGAAAAATATTTTCAACTAGCAAGAGTTTTTAGAGACGAGGATTTAAGAAAGGATCGACAACCAGAATTTACTCAATTAGATATTGAAATGTCTTTTGGCTCGGAGGAAGAAATCTTTGCATTATGTGAGGAAATGTGAGCAGAAGTTCTGGGAAAATTAGGCTATAATATTGAAACAAAATTTCCACGAATGGATTTCGAATACTCAATGAAACATTATGGAAACGATAAACCCGACACAAGATATCCATATTTAATTCAAGATTATTCAGAGGAATTGAGTGATAAATTCGGAATGAAATATGTAAAGGGTATAATATTTGACCGGGATGTTAATGAGCATATTGATATAATTAATGAAATTTTTTATAAGAATGGTGGCGAGTTTTTTGAAACATTAGATTTAACTTGTCCATCATGTGAAGTTAGCAAACACCTTGCAACAAAAAAAGAGTCAACTCATTTATCAAACCCGATCGCTTTAATATCGGCCGGTAACGATGAAGAAAATGTTTTAAAAGCCTTGGGTGCAATAAGAACGCTATTGAATGAGCTATATAAGTTAGCAGATCCAAATAAATTAAACTTTTTGTGAATAGTTAATTGGCCAATGTTTGAATTTGATAAGGAAACTAATTCTTATGCTCCTGCACATCATCCGTTTACTCAATTTGATGAATCTACTGTTCATTATTTGAAAAATGATGAGTTTAATAAGGTTAGAGCTAAATCATATGATTTAGTTTTAAACGGTTTTGAGCTAGGTTCTGGATCGATTAGAATTCATGATCTCAATATTCAAAAAATGATTTTTGATATTTTAAAAATATCAAAAAAAGAACAACAATCAAGATTTGGCTTCTTCTTAAAATCATTTGAATACGGCCTACCACCGCATTGTGGCATTGCATTTGGTATTGAAAGAGTTTTAATGATTTTAACTAAATCATTATCCATAAGGGATGTTATTGCTTTTCCAAAAAACGCAAAAGGTGTAGATTTACTTACCTCAGCGCCATCAGAATTAGCAAAAGATCAACTTGCTGAGTATGGGATAGAAATTAAAAGTTAGGAGAAAATAATATTATGGTATGAGCATTAGTTGTAATTCTTTTAATAATATCCTTAGGTATTATAGGAATATCGTTTATGATGGCCCCAGATTCTAATAGTTTTAGCGGTGCACTTGTTGGTAGCAATGATCTTGACCTATTTAAAATTTCAAAAGAACGCGGAATTAAAAAAGTTCTTAAATGGTCGATGATTTCCTTAGGTATTTTAATGTTTATATTTGCAATTATTTTGCGCGTTGTTTGACAGCAAGGTTAAAACTTACATATAATGAACAATAAATTTTTTAAAAATTTTAAAAAATTAGACTCAGTTGAGATATTAAAATTCATTCAATCTCATCCACAAGGTTTAAGTTTTTTGGAAATTGTAAAAAAATTAAACATACATCCATCATTAAATACTGATTTATCATTAATACTTAAAAAATTGGAAGAAAACGAAAAAATCGAATACAAGAGGGATGGTTCCTATATTCCTATTTTTTATCTTACAATGGTCGAAGATATTGTTGCAATAACTAATAAAAGATTAGGTTTTATTGATTTTATTGACGCTAATGATGAATTGAAGAAAAAATCTGCAATTTTATTTCCATTTGAAACAAGAAATCTACTTGATGGTGATTTAATAGAGGCCAAAATTTTCTATTATTATAACGATCAAAATGAATTGTTATATAAGGCAAAAATTACAAAACTATTAAAACATAAAAAAAATATTTTGATAGGAAATTTCTTAAGATCGCATAATGGGAAGATTTATTTCGAAGCATCAAATGATCGAGATAAAGGAAAGTTTGAGATTTTTAATTTAATGAATATACCTAAAAATATAAATAGAGATGATGTTGCTGAGGTTTTTGTTTTAGAACCAAATGAAAAAAATATTGCTATTAAGTTTAATAGAATTATTACAAATATTAATTCTTTTGAATTTCCATTTGCTAAAATTCTCGCAGAAAATGAAGTTAGCCAGAAATTCAATGATAGTGTTCTTCTAGAAGCTTCCAATATGCCTACATCTGTTAGTGATCATGAAATTAAACAACGAAAAGATTTACGCAGTTTATTAACTGTTACTATTGATGGTCTAGATACAAAGGATTTTGATGATGCAATATCATGTTTTGTGTTACCTAATGGTAATACAAAACTTTATATTCATATTGCGGATGTTTCTTATTATGTAAAAGAAGGAAGCAAAATTGATAGTGAGGCATTGCTTCGAGGTACATCAATTTATTTGCCAGGTGAGGTTATACCTATGTTACCTTATGAATTATCTAATGGAATTTGTTCATTAAACCCTAATGTCGATAGATGTACTATTACACTTGAGTTAGAAATAGATAAAGAAGGTAATAATGTTAAAAAAGATATTTATGAAAGTGTAATTAATTCTAATTATCGCCTAACTTATAATGAAGTGAATGATTATTTTAATAAAAAGATAAATGTATCATTAGAATTAAAAAAATTAATGGATGATTCGCAAAGAATATCAAAAATTATTCGACAATATAAGATCAAAGAAGGTTATGTTAATTTTGAAATTAAGGAACCAAAGTTAATTATAGAAAATAATAAAGTAGTAGACATCAAAATAAGAGAGGATGGCGAAAGTGAAAATATGATTGAAGATTTTATGGTTAGAGCAAATGAAACAATAGCGGAAATGATGTTTGAAAACCATATCCCTTCAATATATCGTGTTCATGATAAACCATCTGATGATAAGCTTTTTGAGCTTCAAGAGCTTATTAAATTTGCACATTTAAATAATATATTGGTACCTTTTGATGGAAACCCATTAAGTTTTTCAAAAATGGTAAATAAATTAAAAGAAAAGGGATTGGATGATTATATAAAAAATGCTTTTCTTAGAACAATGCAAAAAGCAGTATATTCATCTAAAAATATCGGTCATTTTGGTCTTGCTTCTAAATATTATTCACATTTTACCTCACCAATAAGAAGATATCCTGATCTATTATTGCATCGTTTAATTAAGAAATATTTGTTTGCTCGTAAAAAAAATAGCGATGAACAGTTTTCGGAGGAATCTAGTAAAATTGAGCAAATTGCGCTTATGAATTCTGAAAGTGAAAGAACGGCAATGACTGTTGAAAGAGACATTGTTGATATTAGAAAAGCTGAATATTTTGAATCACTAATCAATAAGACATTTGTTTCTACGGCCGTTTCTATTGAAAAATTTGGAGTATTTTTTAATATTAACGAATATCAAACAAGTGTTTTAATAAGATTTGAAGATTTGAATGATAATGTTATAAAAATTTCCAATTATGAAGCTAAAGGCGACCGCCTTTTATTCAAGGTTGGCCATAATTATAAAATAAAAATTATTGGAATTGAAAGAGAAAAGGGAAATATTAATGCGTCTTTGTGTTAATATTTCTTTTTTTGATCTTATAATATTATTTATGCCAAAGTTAATTATAAAAAATAAATTTGCTAAATTTGATTATGAGATTCATAGTACTTATGAAGCAGGAATTTCATTACTTGGTTGAGAGGTAAAAAGTTTGAGGGCACAAAATGCAAAAATAGATAATGCTTTTTGCTCTATTAGCAACAAAAATGAGGTTTGGATTAATAATTTGTATATTTCTCAATATATGCTAGTTAAGGGCGAATTGGATAGATCAAGAAAATTATTGATGCATAAAAAAGAAATTTTGAGAATAAGTAATTTAATTGATAGATTAGGCTTAATAATGGTTCCCCTTTCGATTTATTGAGTGAATAATTATATAAAAGTTGAAATTGCTCTGGCTAAAAGATTAAAAAAATACGATAAACGTGAAAAAATTAAACAAGAAGAGCTAAAAAGAAACCTTAGAAAAATATATTAACGGGGATGTAATGGCTTCGACAAATATTTACGTATTTCAATTGCAGTGGTCTTGTAAACCATAATACTTCTAGGCTTTTTAAATGCAAACTTAGAAAACAAAAAAGAAAAAGACTACTTCATGACAAACGTTATGAATCGTCAATTAAATCCAGTATTTGCTTAATTAAAATCTGGTCAAAATCTTATAATGTGGCCCGCATTTAAGAATTTTGTTGTGTTGGGCTTGATTCAGTACTGTTTCAGTTAAGGGCTGAATGACTCAAATAAACTGACACCCTTTTAATTTTTTTTCTATTTTAATTAAAACTGGTTTAGCATAAAAATAGAATAAACTGTAGATATTGAAATATTACAATGTATGGACCGGGGTTCAATTCCCCGCATCTCCACCAAATGTAAATACACTAGCATGATGCCTTGGCATCATGTTTTTTTGTTTATGTTAAGAATCAATTATAAAAATAATTAGATAAAAATTATAGTAAAAATTTTTATTAGACAAATAGCAATATTAATAACTAAATAAG